>CAJXLD010000004.1 GCA_913055595.1 uncultured Altererythrobacter sp. | reverse complement strand
GGAGATGGCAGCGGCGCAGGTGGGCGCGCTCAGCGAGGGCGGTGTGCTTTCGATGATGAAGCACTTCGCCGTTTATGCGCAGGATGCGGGACGCGTGGGCGACCAGCCTTCCGGCTCCGGACAGACGGGCAACAACATTGTTTCCGAGCGGGCCATGCGGGAGATCTATCTGCCGGGTTTCAAGGCCGCAATCGAGCGTGGCGGGGCGGGTGCAGTGATGTGTTCCTTCCCACGTATCAACGGCGTTTATGCCTGCGAGAATGCGCATCTGATGGATATCCTCAAGCGCGAATGGGGCTTTGACGGCTATGTCGCGCCCGATTTCCCCTCCGCCCAGCGCAGCATCACGCGGGCGGTGCTGGCGGGGCTCGACGCGGGGTCTATCGGGCCGAGCCCAGTCAACGCGGCGCTCGATTTCGAGAAGCCCTTGCGGCAGGCGGTGCTCGATGGCGAGGTGCCCGAAAGACGTATCGACGACATGATCCTGCGGCGGCTGATCCCTGCTTTCAGGATCGGCCTGATGGATAACCCGCCCGAGCAGACTCGCGAAGTAGCCTCTACACCGGAAAATCTGGAAACGGCCGTGGAATTGACCGCTGCAGGTTCGGTCCTGCTGCGCAATGAAGGCGGCATCCTGCCCTTCGACCAGGATGTAAAGTCGATAGCCCTGATCGGCCCTCAGGCGAGCTCTGCTGCCGTGCTGGTGGAGCAGGGTTCGCCGTGGGTCGATCCGGCACATGCCGTGCCTGCCACCACGGCGATTGCCGAACGCGCGGGGGATGGAACCAGGGTCAGCTATTCGCCGGGCAGCCTTGGTCTGCGCGCCTTGCCTGCAGCCGATGTGGCGCAATTTGCCACACCAGACGGGAAGTCCGGCTTTCTGGCTGAGTACTTCGCCTCCGCCAACCTCGAATTCTTGGGGCAACCGAGAGTGTTGAGAGTGGTCCAGGACCCTTCATTGGCGGCAGCGCCGGACATTCATCTCTTGCCGGGGAACAACCAGTGGTCGGTGCGCTATAACAGCGTCTTTACGCCCACGGCAGGCGGCTTGCACCGCTTTACCTTGCATGGTTCGGGAAGTGCGCGCCTGTGGATCGATGGCGAGCTTGTCGGCGAATTTGCCCATGCCGATTTCGGCAGCGCAATCTTTGCCAATACGAAACTGCCCGCTGGCGAGCCCGTTGCCATCCGCATCGAGTATACGCCGCGTGCCGCCCTGCGCAGCGAGCGCATGGAAATGTTCGGCATGGAAATGGGGCTGACGCTTCGCTTCGGTCATACGGGGCCGGACAGCCTGATCGCCGATGCCGTAAAGGCCGCGAGCGAAGCCGATGTGGCCGTGGTCTTCGCCGGTGAACTGGTGGGCGAGGGCATGGACCGCTCCACGCTTTCATTGCAGGCGGATCAGGACCTGCTGATCAACGACGTGGCAGCGGCGAACCCCAATACGGTGGTGGTGCTCAATACGGGCGGTCCGGTGGCGATGCCCTGGCTGGACGATGTTGCAGCGGTGTTGCAAATGTGGCTGCCCGGAGATGCGCAGGGTCCGGCGATTGCAGGCATGCTGTTCGGCGATCTGGAACCGGGCGGAAGGCTGCCCGTCACATTCCCGGCGGACGAGACACAGGGAGCCGCCACGCAAGTTCACCAGATGCCTGGTCTGATCGATCCGATTACCGGCGCGCTAGGCGATGCCTATTTCGACGAGGGCATTTTCGTTGGCTATCGCTATTTCGACGAGCACCGGCAACAGCCTCTCTTCCCCTTCGGCTATGGACTGTCCTATGCCGATATCGGGTTGGAAATCCTCAATGCGGAACTGCAGGAAGATGGTTCGCTTCGCGCACAGGTGCTGATGCACAATGGCGGCGAGCGCGATGGCAAAGGTGTTGCCCAGCTTTATCTTGGCTTCCCCGAGGAAACGGATTCGCCGCCCTGGCAGCTCAAGGGCATTGCCAGCAGCATGGTTGCTGCAGGTGAACAGGAAGTGGTTCAAATCGTGGTTTCTGCCGATCAGTTCCGACATTGGGATAGCGCCGCAGGCCAATGGCGCGTGGCCCCGGGAACTTATCACCTCGGTGTCGGCACCTCATCACGCGATTTGATCTGGGAAGGGGAGGTGACCCTCAACCCTTAGGTTTGACCGGACGGATCATGCCTTCCTGCGCGACGCTGGCGACCAGCCTGCCGTCGCGGGTGAAGATCTGCCCGCGTCCGAAGCCGCGCGACAGGCCGGACCAGGGGCTGTCGGTCGCATAGAGCAGCCATTCATCGGCGCGGAAATCGTCGTGGAACCAGATCGCATGGTCGAGGCTGGCCGCCTTGACCTCTCCCTTATGCAGGCTGAGCCCGTGCGGTTGCATGGCCGTGCCCAGCAACTGATAGTCCGAAGTGTAAGTCAGGATCGCGCGGTGGATTGGCCGATAGTCGGGCAGGCAGGCCACGGTTCGGAACCAGCAATGCGCGACCGGATCCCGCTGTTGCGGGTCCATCCATGCACGTGGTTCGACCGATCGCATATCGATTGGCCGCGGGCGCAGGAGCAGGTTCTTCATCGACCCTTCGGGCATCTGGCCCGCAATCTCGGCGCGGATGACCGAATCCGGGACCAGATCCTCAGGCGGAGGCACATCGGGCATTTTCGCGGCCTGGTGATGCAGGCCTTCCTGATGGGTCTGGAAGCTGGCCGTCAGGTTTAGGATGGGCTTGCCATTCTGGCTCGCCACCACGCGGCGGTTGGTGAAGCTACGACCGTCGAGATCGCGCTTCACGCGAAATTCGATCGGCAGTTCGTCAGTGCCCGGGCGCAGGAAATAGGCGTGCATCGAATGGGTGCGCCGGTCTTCGGGAACAGTACGGCGTGCCGCACCGAGTGCTTGTGCAACAGCCTGTCCGCCAAAAACCCGGCCCAGCCCTTCGGGATGCTTCCTTCCGATAAATAGGTCGCCGCCGCGAGGCTCGAGATCGAGCAGGAGCATGAAATCTGCGACGAGTTCTTCGGGTGTGGGACTCGATGTGGTCACGCTGGCCATGCTTATGCCCATGCGCGGCTAAACGCCTCCAGTCAATCTATCGCTAGAATTGGAGACGCAATGGAAAACCCCGCCCGATCTAAACCGGGCGGGGCTTTATGTCCCTATCTGATGATCTCCCGCGAAGGCGGGAGTCTTGTCCAGATCAGCATGAGGTCCCCGCCTGCGCGGGGACTCACACGTTCGCTTTTTAGTGGGCGAGTGCCGCCAGCAGCAGCAGGGCCACGATATTGGTGATCTTGATCATCGGGTTTACTGCCGGGCCCGCGGTGTCCTTGTAGGGATCGCCCACGGTATCGCCGGTCACGGCAGCCTTGTGGGCTTCGGAGCCCTTGCCACCGTGATTGCCGTCTTCGATGTACTTCTTGGCGTTATCCCATGCGCCGCCACCGGCGGTCATGGAAAGTGCCACGAACAGGCCACCAACGATCACGCCGAGGAGCAGGGCTCCGACGGCTGCGAACGCTTCGTTCTGACCGGCGAGCAAATAGATTACGTAGTAGGTCGCAATCGGCGCCAGCACCGGAAGCAATGAAGGAATGATCATTTCCTTGATCGCAGCCTTGGTGACCAGGTCCACTGTGCGGGCATAGTTGGGACGGCTGGTGCCTTCCATAATGCCCGGATCGCTTGCGAACTGCTCACGCACGTCCTTCACTACGTCGCCAGCGGCACGGCCCACGGCAGTCATGCCCATCGCACCAAAGAGATAGGGCAGCAGCGCTCCGAGCAGCAGGCCGACGATCACATAAGGATTCTCAAGGCTGAAATTGACGTCAGCGCTTGGGAAGTATTCCCTCAGGTCGGCGGTGTAGGCGGCGAACAGCACCAGGGCGGCCAGACCGGCAGAACCGATGGCATAGCCCTTGGTCACGGCCTTGGTGGTGTTGCCCACAGCATCGAGCAGGTCGGTCTTTTCACGGACGCTTTCGTCAAGACCGGCCATTTCTGCGATGCCGCCAGCATTGTCGGTCACCGGACCATATGCGTCGAGCGCCACGACCATACCTGCCAGCGCCAGCATGGCGGTTGCACCATAGGCGAGACCGATCAGGCCGGCGAGCTGGTAAGCACCGATGATCGCTGCGATGATGACGATGGTCGGCAGGGCGGTCGACTCAAGCGAAATCGCCAGGCCCTGGATCACATTGGTGCCGTGGCCCGTTTCCGAAGCCTTGGCGATGGACTTCACCGGACGGAAGTTCGTGCCGGTGTAGTATTCGGTGATCCAGATGATGACGCCGGTCAGCACCAGGCCGATCAGCGAGCAGTAGAACAGCTTGCGACCGGTAAATTCGACCATGCCAGTGCCGGGATTCAACACCGTGTTCATGTCCGCGCCGCCAGTTCCCAGCGCATATTGCGTGACGAACCAGATCAGCGGAACAGCCAGGACGGCGGTGACGATGAAGCCCTTGTACATGGCGCCCATCACATTCGTGCCACTGCCCAGGCGCACGAAATACGTGCCGATGATCGAGGTTACGATACAGGCGCCACCGATCAACAGCGGAAGCGCCATGAGCGGCATGAGCAGCTCGCCAAGCTGCGTCAGCAGCAGGGCGGTCAGCACCATGGTCGCGCCAACGGTCACCACATAGGTTTCGAACAGGTCGGCAGCCATGCCGGCACAATCGCCGACATTGTCACCCACATTGTCGGCGATGGTGGCCGGGTTGCGCGGATCATCCTCCGGAATGCCAGCTTCCACCTTGCCGACAAGGTCAGCACCCACGTCGGCAGCCTTGGTGAAGATACCGCCACCCAAGCGGGCGAAGATCGAGATTAGCGAAGCACCAAAGGCGAGGCCAACCAGACCGTCAATCACGGTGCGGCTGTTGGCTTCGAGGCCCATGCTGGTCGTCAGCACATAGAAGAACACCGCGATGGCCAGCAGGGCGAGACCCGCCACCAGCATGCCGGTGATGGCACCAGCGCGGAAGGCGATGGTGAGGCCGTTCTGCAGGCCCTTTTCTGCAGCCGCTGCGGTACGCACGTTGGAACGTACCGAAATGTTCATGCCGATATAGCCAGCGACCCCCGACAGGATGGCGCCAATCAGGAAACCGACAGCCGGGATGACGCCAAGGAAGAAACCAACCAGGACGGCGACGACAACGCCGACCATGCCAATGGTGGTGTATTGGCGGTTCAGATAGGCCTGTGCGCCTTCCTGAACGGCTCCCGCGATTTCCTGCATTTTCGCATTGCCGGCGTCTGCGCCGAGAACCTGGCGGCTGGTGACGAAGCCGTAAACGACTGCCAGCAGGCCCAGGATGATTGCAATAGTTACGAGGTCCATGACCCGTTTACCCCTCTCCAAAATGAAAACGGCCCGGATTTCCCGGGTCCGATAGGTGGGGGAGGCGTATCGGGGGATGCCGCGACTCGCAAGCGGAAAGGCGCGTTTTTCCCGAATGGGACGCTAATTGTGGCTGTAACCGAGGCCTTCGGCGTTGATAAGTGGTTCTCCGTCGAGAAATAGCGGCGCGAATCCGCGCGGTTCGACCTGACCGATGCGTGTTACCGGTACGCTCGGTTCGATTCCGGCGGGCAGGGTAAAGAGCAGTTCGTAATCGTCGCCCCAGGTCAGCGCATCCATGCGGCGATTTTCCGGTGCGTCGATGGGCACAGACGCGCTGTCGATTGCGATGGAGACGTCGCTTGCTTCGGCCATCCGGAAGGCATCGAGCAAAAGGCCATCGGAGATATCCATCATGGCTGTGACATGCGGGGCGAGCGCCTGTCCTTCACCGAGCCTCGGCAAAGGTCGCGTATAGGCGATGTGATCCGCATCCAAACCATCGCGAAGCGCCTCATACCCGATCATTGCGGCGCCCAATTGCCCAGTGATGTAGAGCGCATCACCGATTTGCGTGCCGCTGCGCGAAGGAACAGGCGAATGCGTAGCGCGCCCGATGGCAGTCAATCCATGCGAATGTGTGCCTGTGCCTCCAACCGTATCGCCACCCAGCAGCGGCACATTGCAATGCCACAGCGCCTCGGCAAGACCGCTGGCGAAGGCCTCATCGTCCTCGCCCAGCATATGGCCCAGCAGAACGCCCAATGGCTCGGCTCCCTTGGCGGCAAGGTCCGACAGATTGCATGCGACCAATTTCCAGGCGACATCGGCCATATCGGCTCCGGCCAAGTAATGCGTACCTTCCATCATCATGTCATGGGTGAGGATGAGGGTTTCGCTGCCGACTTCCAGCACGGCGCAATCATCCTCGAGGTTACGCGCAGCGGGATGCGTCGCTAGTGCGCGCAGGGACTGGATGAAGGCGAACTCGCCGCTCACCGAACCTCTTTGCCGATCGCGTCGAGCACGCCGTTGACGAACTTGGCCTCGCGCTCGTCGAAGAAGGCGTGGGCGACATCGACATATTCGTCGATTACCGCCGCCTTGGGGACATCGGCGCGGGCGAGCAGTTCGTAGGTGCCGCAGCGCAGGATCTGCACCATGGTCTTGTCGAGACGCGCCAGTGTCCAGCCTTCGGCGAGCTTGCCCGTGACCAAGGCGTCAATCTCTTCCTCGCGCGCGACTACGCCGCTCACGACATCGTCGAAGAAGTCGACCTCGGCATCGGCATATTGTTCTTCCTCGATTTCCTTGCCCAGACGGTGCTGGTGGAATTCATCGAGCAGCTTGGTGAGCGCGGTGTCTTCCATATGGCGCTGGTAGAGCGCTTGGACCGCGGCTAGGCGCGCTGCGGATCGCGCGGTGGATCGGGCGGGCATGTTCATTTGAGGCGTACCTGCACACTTTTGGCGTGAGCGGGAAGACCTTCGACCTCGGCCATGGCGACCGCAGCGGGGCCGATGGCCGAAAGCGAGGCTTCGTCCAGCGCGATAAAGCTGGTTCGCTTCATGAAGTCGAGCACCGACAGTCCGCTGGAAAAGCGCGCGCGGCGGCCTGTGGGCAGGACGTGGTTCGGCCCGGCGACGTAATCGCCAATGGCTTCTGGCGTCATCCGGCCCAGGAACACGCTGCCCGCATGGCGCAGGCTTTTGAAGAGCGCTTCGGGCTCGTCTACGGCCAGTTCGACATGTTCGGCGGCTAGGCGATTGGCGAGGGCGACGCCTTCGTTGGCAAGGTCTTCGACGACAGTGATGACACCATGCTCGTTCCAGCTCGCCTGGGCGGTGTTGCTGGTGGACAATTCTGCAGCCTGCGTCCTGACTTCGATTTCCACTTTGGCGGCGAATTCTGGGTCATCGGTAATCAGGATCGATTGCGAGGTCGGATCGTGCTCGGCCTGGCTTAACAGGTCGGCGGCGATCCATTCGGGATCATTCTTCCCATCCGCAATGACAAGGATTTCGCTCGGACCTGCGACCATGTCGATACCCACCACGCCATAGAGTTGGCGCTTGGCCTCGGCGACATAGGCGTTACCGGGGCCGGTAATCGTATCGACGGGGGCGATGGTGTCTGTGCCATAGGCAAGCGCGGCCACCGCCTGTGCGCCGCCGACGCGCCAGATCTCGTCCACTCCGGCAAGATGCGCGGCGGCGAGCACGAGTTCGTTCACTTCGCCGCCCGGCGTTGGGGTGACGACTACAAGCCGTTCGACACCTGCGACCTTGGCGGGGATCGCATTCATCAGCAGGCTGGAGGGGTACGCAGCGCGTCCGCCCGGCAAATAAAGTCCTGCCGCGTCCACTGCGGTCCATTTCGCGCCCAAACGTACGCCTGCATCGTCGCGATAGTCACGGTCCTCGGGAAGCTGGGCCTCGTGATAGGAGCGGATGCGCGATGCCGCTAGTTCGAGTGCGGCACGCAGGTCGGCGTCCAGCGCATCGAAGGCGGCCTTGCAAGCCTCGGCCTCGATCTTCCAGCCACCCACATCGAGATCGTGCCGGTCGAACTTCGCAGTCAATTCGCGCAGGGCAGCGTCGCCTTCGGCGCGCACCTTGGCGATAATCTCCGCCACCACGCGGCCGACATCGGCGTCGCTCTCGCGCCGGTCGTTCACGATGGCCGCAAAGCGCGCCTCGAAATCGGGATCGGAGGAAGAGAGCCGCTGCATCAGCCCGCCTGCTCCGCCGCATTGGCGCGGAAACGCTCGACCAGCGCGGCCACGCGCGGATCGGTCTTCAGCGCAGCGCGATTGACGATCAGCCGCGCGCTGATATCCATGATCCTGTCTTTCTCGACCAAGCCGTTCTGCTGGAGGGTCCGCCCGGTGGAGACAAGGTCCACGATCCGCCCCGCAAGGCCCAGCGACGGAGCGAGCTCCATCGCGCCGTTCAGCTTGACGCATTCGGCTTGCACGCCCTTCTTCTCGAAATGGCGGCTGGTGATGTTGGGATATTTTGTGGCGATACGCAGGTGGCTGGCATTGCCAACGCCATATTCGCTCCCGTCGACAGGCTCTGCCACTGAAAGACGGCAATGGCCGATGTCGAGATCGACCGGCGCGTAAAGTTCTGTATAATTGAACTCTTCGATCACGTCCGAACCGACAATGCCCACCTGGGCCGCTCCAAAAGCAACGAAGGTCGCAACGTCGAAGGCACGCACGCGGATGATCCGCATATCGGTGTCCTCGCATGCGAAGCTGAGCGAACGGTCGGCCTTGTCGTGGAAGGCGGAATCCGGCACGACGCCGGCGCGTGCCATCACTGGCAGCGCCTCTTCCAGTATGCGGCCTTTGGGCACGGCAAAGGTCAGCGGGCGGGATGCGGTATCACTCATGGGCGCGCGTTTAGGCGCGAGCAGACGAAAGGGCAATGTCATTGGCAACGAAAGATGATCCGGTAGCAGCAATGGAAATCACCAGCGTGGCAGAGGCGCTGGAATGGCATGCGGCGCATTGCGACCGCGCGGACTCGCCCATTACCGCCCGCGTCATCCGTAGCCTGCTGGCGGTGATGGAGACCGACACAGCTTCCGGGCGTCGCCTCAAGAACTGGGCTGGGCAGGGGATCGAGGACGCGCTGGCGCTGCGGGTGACAGGCGGCCTTCATTTCCTTTGTCTGACAGGAGAGGATAAGCGACTGGAGCCAGTCTTCGCGGGATTGGTTACCGACCAGGCGCAAGTCGATGCCATCGTCTGTGCCGCGGTCGAGCAATGCGACCACATCTTGCTACCGTGGTTTGACGGGCCGCCGCAGACCAATGAAAGCGCGCGTTCGGCCAGTATCATGGCGGCACTATTGTGGTTATCACCCAGATTGGGCTCAAGATTCGAATTGATGGAGATCGGCGCGAGCGCGGGCATCAACACGATGATGGAGCGCTATTTCTACGATCTGGGCGGGACTACAGCGGGGCCCGAAGACTCACTTATGCGGATCGTGCCTGAATGGCGTGGCAAGGCGCCGCCGCAGGCGGAGGTTGAAATCACGGAGATCGCGGGTTGCGATATCTCGCCTGTCGATCTGACCGATCCAGCGCAAGGGCAAAGACTCAAGGCCTATATCTGGGCGGATGCGCAGGAACGCATGGCGCGCATGGATACGGCCATAGCCATGGCGAGCGAGGAACCGCCCGACCTGGTGCAAATGGACGCTGCCGAATTCGTAAAGCAAAGGCTTGCCCGCCCGCAGACCGAAGGCGTCACCCGCGTGCTGTTCCACACCATCATGTGGCAATATCTGCCGCAGGAAACACGCGATGCCATCCGCACAATGATGGCGGAAGCGGGCGAGCAAGCGACGCCAGAAAAGCCGCTCGCCTGGATCCGGGTGGAGACCAACCGCGAAACCTTCCGCCACGAATTGACGGTGAAATACTGGCCCGGCGGGGAGGAAGTGGTCGAGTTGGGCGAAGCCCATCCACATGCGGCATGGGTGCAATGGCTAGCGGACTAGTTGATCCAGTCGCCCAACCAGCTACCACCGGGATCGAAGAAGCCCAGGCTCGCATAGCGGATGTTGCTGCAATCGGGGTAGCTTCGTCTCAGGAACTCGGCTGCCCCTTCATCGAATTCGGGCAAATCCAGCACCCTGACAGCGATTGTCTCTCCGGCGCAATCGAGCTCCAACCTGACAAAATGGTGATTGCGAATGCGTCCGATGCGCTGGATTCTGGCGAGATACTCCGTTGAAAATTCACGCGCGACGTAGTTGGGTTTGAGCATGGCGTTCCACCCCATCGCCACAAGCGGGGCGATGAACCAGAGGCAGGCCATCATTCCGGCCCAGACGGCAATGCCCAGTGTCTTCTTCACACTGTGACATGTAGCACGATCACGTTGGGTGGGGGTTAAGCCGGGTGATCAGCCGCCCGGCGGCACCATCACATCTACCAGTTCGATGGTGAAAAACAGCGTGGCAGCTGGCGGAATGGGGCCTGCTCCGCGCGGGCCATAACCCAGCTCTGCAGGAACGGCGATCTCGATCGTGTCGCCAATGCCCAAATAGGGGATGGCGACTTGCCAGGCGCGGATCAGCTGGCGCAGCGGGAAGGTGGCCGGGTTGCGACCCTCGGTGGAATCGAAGACCTGACCGTTGGTCAGGCGCCCGGTGTAATGCACGCTCACGATGTCGCGCAGCGTCGGTGCGGGGCCAGTGCCGTCTCCATCGATGCGGCGGAACTTCACACCGCCCTCCAGCGCGGTCCAGCCCTCAGCCGCCGTTAGACCGGCAAGCGCGGCTTGTTGCTGGTTGAACCAGGCAGAGGATTGGGTGATGTCGAAACTCTCTTCTTCATCCTGCGCAAAGGCTGGGGAAGCGGCGAAGGCGGTGGCGGTCAGCGCCGCGGCAAAGGTCATCTTCTTCATGGCGAGGCGGTGTAATCAGGTGAAACCGGCTCGTCACCCCTTTGCCTGCTGACCTTTGCCAAAAATCTCTGTATCCGACACGTGGATACATTCTGAAACAGGGATCACATGATATGAACCAGTTTACGCGGATTTGCCTTCTTGCCAGCCCATTGGCTCTTGCAGCGTGCAACACAGCTCCCACCGAGGACGCACCTCTGGCTGGCGACTGGGTACTCTCGTCTGGCGAATCGCATCTGGCCTTCACCACGGTCAAGAACGGGCAAGTTGCCGAGGCGCATAGTTTCTCCGGTCTTTCGGGCAGCGTCAGCGCAGACGGTGCGGCGGAGCTTTCCATCGCTCTCGCCAGCGTGGAAACTGGTATCGATATTCGCAACGAACGGATGCGCGACCTGCTGTTCGATGTTGTTGATTTCCCTGCCGCTACCGTGACTGCCGCACTCGACCCCGCAGCTTTCGCGGGTCTTCAGACGGGTGACACGCTGGTGCAGCCTGTTGCGACAACGCTCAGCGTCCACGGCGCGAACGCTGAAGTGGCCACCGACCTTGCGGTTACACGATTGGGAGAAGGCAAGGTCAACGTCTCCACCATCGCACCGATCATCGTCAGCGCTGACAGCCTCGATCTGGCCGATGGGGTCGAGGAATTGCGCAATATCGCCAATCTCGATTCGATCACCGGCCAGGTGCCGGTGACCTTCTCGCTGACTTTCGAGCAGCAGTAAGCCGCGTCAATCGCTGCGGGTGAGCGGGCGTTCGGGGAGGGGGATGAACTCCTCCTCGTCGCCCGGAACCTTGGGGAAGCGGCCTTCGCGCCAGTCTTGCTTGGCCTGCTCTATGCGGTCGCGGTCCGAACTGACGAAGTTCCACCACACATGGCGGCGAGTGGCAAAAGCCTCGCCGCCCAGCAGCATCGCCTTTCCGCCATTGGCGGACGTCAGCACCATCGCTTCGCCCGGTTTCAACACATAGAGCACGTAGGGCTCAAGCTGTGCGCCGCTGAGCGTTGCGTCGCCCTCGACCAGCATCACGGCCCGTTCATCGGCGGAGTCATCGATCGGGATGTTGCCGCCCGGCGCAAGATTGATTTCGGCATAGATCGTCTGCGCATGTGTGGTGGTTGGCGCGCGCTCTCCCCACAACTCGCCCATGATGACTGTGGCGCTCGCGCCGGAGTCCTCGACAATCGGCAGATCATTCACCGCCTCGAAATCGGGTTCGATTTCTTCCTTGCCATCGGGCAGTGCAAGCCAGGTCTGCATGCCGAACATGGCGGGCCCTGCATCGCGCTCTGACTGCGGGCTGCGTTCGGAATGGACGATGCCGCTACCGGCCGTCATCAGGTTCACTGTTCCCGGGCGGATTGTCGAGAATGTGCCGAGACTGTCGCGATGGTCGATGGCGCCGTCGAATAGCCATGTGACCGTGGCGAGGTTGATATGCGGATGCGGGCGCACATCCATGCCGTCGCCTGCCTCTAGCCGCGCAGGGCCAAACTCGTCCACGAACACGAAAGGGCCAACCATGCGGCATTCAGGGCTGGGAACAGCGCGCCGGACCTGGAACCCGCCCAGATCATGGGAGGTGGGCGTCACGGACTTGATAATGCTCATGGTCGGTAACTCCTATTGCTGGTCTAGCTCCTCGTAGAAGCGGAAAATCCCGTCCTGGTTGAAATCGATCCGCCGTTCGGAGGCGAGATAGGCGGCGACGCCCTCGATCTCCGGCACTGTCGATTGAACCTCTTCCAGATGCGGGAAATGGCCTTGAAGACTGCTCATCAGGTTGGGGAAGGCATAGTCGAGCCCTTCCATCAGCTGAAACAGCGAGGTGTCGACATGGCTCCATTGCTCGCCGAGCAGGAAGGGCCCGCCATGAGTGGACAGCGCATTGTCGAAATGGATGAGATATTTGGGCAGTCGGTTTTCGCGGAAGTGATGCGCCTTCTCATAGGCCGCATCCATCTGGTCCGCATAATAGAGATGCGGCGCGATCGGGTGATGGGTGGCGTGCACTTCCTCCACCAGGTCGGCGATATCCATCTGGAGCTGGACGAGGCGTAGATCGGTTTCCAGTTCTCCCGAGCCGAGACCTTCGCGATCCTGCAGATAGGTGAGGATCAATGCGGTCTGCCCTATGCAATTGTCGCCATCGACAAGATATGGAGGGGCGAAGGGGCGGCTGCCCTGCCGCGCGTGGAGATCTTCCACCAGCGCGTCTGCACCTTGGACGCGCGCCATATCCTCATAGTCGAGCTCGGCGGCTTCGAGATAAAGCCGCACGAATTCGCCGCGCCCCGGAATGTCGGGCCAGTACCACAGCTGGTAGCTCACTGGGTGTTGCCCGGCGCGCTGGCCTTGATGGCGAGGGCATGGACGCGGTCACCCGGAATGTCCCCCAGCGCCTTGTTGACCATGCGCTGGCGGTTGACGCGGCTTTGCCCGGCAAAGGCCTCGCTCTCGATCACCACGGTGAAATGGGATTCGCCACTACCGTCATCGCCCGCATGGCCGCGATGCATGGCGCTGTCATTGATCACTTCCAGTCTTGTCGGCGCAAAGGCCTGGGTCAGCAGTTCTTCCATCTCTTTCTGGACCGGTCCCGCCACGTTTTTTCTCCTGCCTCGCGCCATTGGGGGTTTTCATCTGGGCGCACATACCCCAGTTTCAAGCGAATGCGCGCCCAGAAATTCCATGGACGATACGATCCCGATGGCCGGATTTGCGAGGCCCCCGGTTGCGAAGGGGCGGGCGAATTTCGCGCGCCCGGCATGCGCAGCCACGGTTTCGACGGGCCGGGGGAGTGGCGCTATTTCTGCCTCGACCATGTGCGCGAATTCAACGCGGGCTATGATTTCTTCGAGGGGATGAGTGCCGATGAGGTGGTCTCCGCCCAGTCACCTACGGCGGGCTGGCAAACCGAAACGCGTGCTTTCCGCGCCGATGCAGGCGTGGATGGAATGCCGCGCTGGGCCGATTTCGACGATCCGCTCGACGCGATCGGAATGCGCGCTAGCGAGATCAAGCGCGCGGCAGCGGGGCGGCAGGAGTTTTCCCGCTTTACCCCGCGTGAGAGGGAAGCGCTCAACGTCATGGGCCTCTCGGCAAAGTCCGATCGTACAAAACTTCGGCGCCGCTATTCGGAACTCGTGCGGCGTTATCATCCCGACCGGAATGGCGGCGACCGCACGCATGAGGGGCGGCTGCAAAAGGTGGTCGAGGCCTATCAGCTGCTGCGCAAGGCACAAGCTTTCGTTTAACCAGTCGGGATGGCACCCATGCTGGCCTTGTAGCCATCGCGGGCCTGCAGCCTCTCCTGATAAGCCTTCAGATTGTCCAGCGCCGGAATGGTGCCGAAATTGAGCCCCCAATCGACATGGCTGCCGACATAGACGTCCGCCATGGTGAAGCGGTCTCCGCAGACATAATCGTTATCGGCAAAATGGCCGTCGAGCGTGCCGATCGTACGGTCGAAACTGCCGAAGCCGACTGTCCCCTCCTGCTTGGCATCCTTCGGCTCCCACCCCATGGCCTTGTTACTGACGGCGGATTCGACAGGACCGGCGGCAAAAAACAGCCAACGGAAATAGTCCGCTTTCTCTTCAGGAGTGGGGAGCAAGTCGGGCGCGTCCATCTCTGCCAGGTAATGGCATACTGCCGCAGCCTCGCTCACCACGCGATCGCCGAAATCGGCATGGTGGATGATGGTCGGCAGCTTGCCCATGGGATTGGCAGTGAGCAATGCGTCTGGCTTGTTGTCCCATTCGACCATTACGAGCTTTGGCTCCACGCTAGCCTCGGCGAAGGCCCATGTCGCGATCAGCGCACGGCTCATTGGATTGAAGAATAATGTGTAACTAGCCATGCTTCCGTCCCCTCAAATTCAGCCATTCGAGAACGTTTAGAGAACAATTGGGCGCATGCAAGCATCAAATCACTAGTCGCCGTGTGGTGGTTCTCCCGTAAAATCATCATATTGGGCCTGCAAGGCACGGGAGAAGGCGGGGCGCGCAATGCCGCGTGCGCGATAGGCCAGCAGGTTGCCGAAATCATTGATCAGTTCGCCGCCGAAGCTGCGCAAGACATAGACCATCATGATATCGGCGATGGTGAACTGGCCCGCGAGCCATTCCTTCTCACCCAAGGCATTGGACAGCAGTTCCAGCCGCTTTTCCGCCATCGGCAACATGGAGGCAACGGCAGGCGAACACCATTCCTTGTCGCCATTGAACAGCGGCATCAGCGTGATGGGGCGCAAGATAGGCTCGATCGAGTTGAGCGCGGCGAAAAGCCAGCTTGTTGCCTGCATCCGCGGAGCGGGATCGCTGGGCAGCAGCAATTCCCGATCCTGAGCGAGATGCAGCAGGATCGCGCCGCTTTCGAAAAGTTCTCCTGTCTCGTCGCGATAGGCAGGGACCTGGTCGAAGGGTTGCCAGGCCAGATATTCGGTAGGTCTCACAGCTCCGGCATTGAGCAGGTGCACCTGATAGGGTTGCTGGATTTCCTCAAGCGCCCAGCGCACGACAAGATCGCGGACTTGCCCGCGGGCGAAATCGGGCACCCAGTTGAATGCGCTGATGGTGATGGTGGCCATTGGGCTCACTCCTTAAGCGATTCGTCCCTTGAACATCATAGCCGCACTGATCCGAATATTCTCTGGCTAGCTGGATCGATGCGCGCCGCTCGCAATCGCGCCCTCGATTGTATCACGCTCCAGATCGGCGACCTTCTTCCAGGCCGGGCGCGCTTCGATTCGCTCCAGCCACGCTGCGGTACGCGGGCGAGCCTTTACATCCAGACCATAGGACAGCGTCTTGAGGCAGGACGCGACGGAAATATCGGCCAAGGAATAGTCCTCCGCCAGCCAGCCATCTGCAGGAGCAAGATTTTCGAGATAATCGAGCGCGGGATGAGCTTTGGCCTCGGCTTCGTTGGCCGCCTCGTCATTCCTTGGCAGGCCCAGCAGTGCAGGGCCGATATAGCGGTTGAAGGCCACGCCGCGTGCCGAATTGGCAAGGATCGTATCGGCGAATTCATCGAGCCATATGGCACGCCCACGCATCTTGGCACCCTCTGGCAACAGGGGCGGATCGGGATATTTGGCGTCGAGATAAAACGCGATGGCGGTAGAATCCGGCAAGGTGAAGTCTCCGTCGCGCATCGCCGGCATCATGCGAAAGGGACTCGCGGCCAGAAATTCCGGCGTCGGCTTGTGCGGTGTGGCGTCGGCCAGTTCCACGTCGACGCCCTTTTCGGCGGCGATGACCAGCACTTTGCGGACATAGGGGCTGGTCGGAAAACCGAATATCTGCATTGTCACCTCTCCTTGGTGGACTTGCTTGTTGCAGCCAATGCCTCCCGCGTCTAGGCAGGCGCCCGAGATGAATGAGATGACCAGCAATAACGATATGTCCGGCACGTTGATGACGGAGCCCGATAAAGAAGTGGATGTCCGCGAGGCATTCGGCATCGATATCGACATGAAAGTGCCTGCCTTTTCCAAGGCGGACGAACGCGTGCCCGATCTGGATGAAAGCTATGTCTTCGATCCCGATACCACGCTCGCGATCCTGGCCGGCTTTGCGCACAATCGCCGCGTGATGATCCAGGGCTATCACGGGACAGGCAAATCGACTCATATCGAACAGGTGGCGGCGCGCCTCAACTGGCCGTGCATCCGCATCAACCTCGATGCGCATATCAGCCGTATCGACCTGATCGGCCGCGATGCCATCGTCCTGCGCGACGGCTTGCAGGTGACCGAATTCCGCGAAGGCCTGCTGCCATGGGCGTTGCAGCACCCGGTGGCGCTGGTGTTCGACGAATATGACGCCGGCCGTCCGGATGTGATGTTCGTGATCCAGCGCGTGCTCGAACAGGCAGGCAAGCTGACCTTGCTTGACCAGAACCGCGTGATCCGCCCGAACCCGTGGTTCCGCCTCTTCGCCACCGCCAACACGGTGGGGCTGGGCGACACGAGCGGTCTCTATCACGGCACGCAGGCGATCAACCAGGGCCAGATGGACCGCTGGAACATCGTCACCACGCTCAATTACCTGCCCGAAGAGACCGAGCGGGAAATCGTGGGCACCAAGACGAACCTCGATCCAAAGCTGGTGGCGGACATGATCCGCGTGGCGGACCTTTCGCGCCAAGGCTTCATCAATGGCGATATCTCCACGGTGATGAGTCCACGCACGGTGATCAGCTGGGCCGAAAATACCGAGATCTTCAACGATCCGGGTTTTGCCTTCCGCCTCACCTTTCTCAATAAGTGTGACGAGGCGGAGCGTATGCTGGTGGCCGAATACTACCAGCGCGTGTTCGGCAAGGAACTGCCCGAAAGCGTGGTTGCGAAGGCGTAAACCGCCCGGAATCACCCCTTCGTCGATTGAAAGCTTGCGTCACGCGCCTGCGTGGCTAGCAAGGTGCTTTCAATTGTAACTGGGACTGATCCTCATGCGCCGTATCTCTGCCGCCCTTCTGGGTACTGCCCTTTCTGTTGCTCTTGCCGTACCTGCGTTTGCGCATGGCAGCGGCGTCGATCGCGCCAATCTGGAACGCGACGTCACCATCCTTTCCGCCGATGACATGGAGGGCCGCGAGGCTGGAACGCGCGGGCATGAGCGCGCGGCGGGATATGTGGCAGGACGGTTCGCCGCGCTGGGCCTGCAACCGGCAGGCGGCAACGGCACTTACTTCCAGCATGTCCCCATGCTCAGCTACGAGCGGGCCGAGGAAGGCAATGCGCTGACCATCGAAGGGATGGACGAGCTGGTGCTGTTCGAGGACTTCTATTCCAGCGGTACATCGAAGCAGGAAAGCGGTTCGATCGAGGCCGAGATGGTCTTTATCGGTTATGGTCTTGATATCGAGGGTCGCGACGATTTCGAAGGCATCGATCTGGAAGGCAAGATTGCGCTACGCTTAACTGGCGGGCCTGAGGGTCTGAATACCGAGGAGGCGGCGCATTACCGCTCCACCCTGTCGCAGCGCCTGTCGGATCGCGGTGCGATCGGCATGCTGCTGGTCAACACGCCGGTACTGCAGGAAGCCTATCCATGGGACGTGATCCGCGAACAGGCGAGACACAATACATCCATGACCTGGTTGCATGAAGACGGCAGGCCAGAGACCCAGGCACCCAATTTCTTTGCAACAGGGGTGCTATCACCCGAAGTTTCGCGTGCGCTGCTTGAAGGACAGGAGTTTGATTATGACGATCTGGCCGCTGCCGAAGCAACGCCAGAGAGGCGCTTCCCCAGCTTTGCCACCGGACGTACCGCGCGGATCGACTTTGCGAGCCGCTTCGAACGGATCGATACACCCAATGTCATCGGTATGCTGACGGGCAGCGATCCTTCGGTGGCCGATGAATATGTCGTGCTGACCGCCCATCTCGATCACGAGGGGATCCAGCCGACCGAGGAGGAGGGCGATGACGAGATTTACAATGGCGCAATGGACAATGCAGTCGGTGTAGCGGGCATTATCGAAGTGGCGCGCCTGCTGGCGCAGGATCCGCCGCGGCGTTCGGTTCTGTTCGTAGCGCTAACCGCCGAGGAAAAAGGACTGGTCGGCTCTGCCTACAATGCTGCCAAACCTACCGTCACCAAGAATCAGGTGGTCGCAAACGTCAATCTCGACATGCCGGTGCTGACCTACGATTTTCAGGATGTGGTCGCTTTCGGGGCGGAACGTTCCAACCTCTATCCGCAGGTGGTTGCGGCGGCGGAAGAGTTCGGCCTGCCGTTAAGCCCTGATCCCCAGCCGGAAGAGGGCCTGTTTACCCGATCCGACCAGTATTCCTATGTCGTGGAAGGCGTGCCGGCGGCTTATGTCGAGATCGGATTTGCCAATGGCGGTGAGGCAGCGCAGGGAGATTTCCTGGCCAATCACTACCACCGGGTATCGGACGAAGTAGCGCTGGTAAATTTCGATGCATTAGAACTGTTTACAGCGGTCAATCATCACGTCGCCCGCAATATCGCCAATATGGAAGATCGGCCCGCATGGAACGAGGGCGACTTCTTCGGCGAGATGTTTGGCGGAGACGAATAGGCGAGGGCTGGCGCACAAGAGCTTGCCGAGCCGTTAATCAATTTCCGAAACTGGTTATTGTCGCCGTAAATGAAATACATAACACGAGGTAACCAGCTGGCGGTCCACAAAGGATCGGCCCAACAGGAGTGTTGTAGATGGCGATCTGGCGCGTATCCGAGCTTGCACAGAAGTTCATGGTGAAATGCCGTTTCAAATCAGGCGGTTCGGTCGATCTGGAAGTGCTCGACATTTCAGAGGGCGGTTGCCTGGTTGATTGCAAGCGTTGGAGTGCAAATGCGGGTGAACGCGCTTTGGTGCAGCTGCCGGGGCTCTCCTACCAGCCGGTCGAAATTGTCTGGGTGGAAGATGAGAAGGCGGGCTTCGCCTTCGAACAGCCGCTGCACGAGGCGGTGCTCAGCAATATCTGGCAGAAACTATCGATTCCTGCTGCGGCCTGATGCGATCGTCTAGCGCGTGCCCTGTGTGAGCGTGGGCACGCGGTAGATGCTCATCGCCACATTGCGCACGCCTTCGGGCGTTTCCCAAGCCTCACCTTCGGGCGTGGCGGCGCCCATCGCACCGATATAGAGGACATCACGGTCCTGTCCTGCAAAGGCTACGGTGATCGAGCGACGCGGCGTGGGGATCACGCCGAGTTCACTGCCATCGGGCGCGAAAACATACAGGCCTGCATCGCCGGTAACATACAATCGGCCCGCAGCGTCCACCGCCATGCCATCGCCGCCGAATCCCGCCGTATCCTTGGACAGAGTGCCAAAGATACGTTGGTTGGATGTGCTGCCGTCATCAGCAACGTCGAAGGCGACAATATCGCGCATGTCGGTGACATATAGCGTCTCGCCGTCAGGACTGGTGACGACGCCATTGGTGAAGGCGTTGGGCGTATAGACCGTGGTAACAGTGCCCTCTGTATCAGTGTGATAAAGCGGCCCGTCTGTGAACCAAGCGCCACCACGGCCATCTTGCTGCAGATCGTTCAGCCGTGCCAAGGGACGGCCGTCGGAAAAGGCGTCGGCAATCACCTTGCGTTCGGGGGTCAGTTGCATGACCCGTCCGGGACGGTCGCAGGTCAGTTGCATCAGGCCAGGATCGGTGCAACCGCGTTCGACGGCGAGGATATTGCCGTCACCATCCACCGAAGCAGCGCCCGCTCCCAGCACATAGGGTACTTCGACAAAGGCCCTACCATCGGGCCAAAGCTTCCAGATCGCATTGCTCTGTTCCTGCGCGAAGAGCAGCAAGCCGTCAGCTGTCGTGGTCATGCCGTCCGCCGTCATCGGACCCGACCAGATCATTTCCCATTCGGCATCGCCCGACACCACGCCGGCAATCGCCGGAATCTCGGTGGCCACCTCGCCCGGTAACAGGTCCTGGGCGGTTGCAGGTGCCGCGAGGCACAGTGCCGCAGCGAGAAGGGAAAGCCTGGTCTTCATTCTCAATCCTCCACAGCTTCGGCTTCGATCGTATTGAATTCCCCATCAAAACTGGTGCGGTCATTGTCCCAATCAATCTGGATCATACGATCGAAACCTTCGTCGCGCAGCCAGCTCACTTGCGTATGGAAGGGCTCGCTCAGATAGGTCGGATCGGTGACGGTATAATCACCAATCAGCCGATCACCTTCCAGCCGCAGACGTTCCACATAGACGGCATCCTCGGAATAGGGCGGGGCACCGTGGAAATAGTCCGAGGGCGTAGAGACCATGCGCGTTTCTATCACCAGCGTATCGCCCTCCCAATGGCCCACGGAGGTGCCGTAAACGGTCGGCCACATGTCCAGCTCGTCGGGCATGGGGCGGCCGTCGGTGTAGATATGCCGGGTCTCGCCATAGGAATTGGTGATGATGACCAACTCGGGTGTGATGGCAAAGACAATGGGCGTTGCCGCATTCATCATCATCGGGAAGCCCCAGCCGTCAGCTTTGCGGCCCCGGGCAGCGGCCCGAACTTCGGCAAGGCGGGCACGCCCTTCTTCATTCCAGCTCGCGCCACCGCCATTAAGGCTCATGAAGTTGCGGAAGAAGCTCGTGTCACCGCGTTCGCGCGCTTCGGCCAATGCGGGGGCAGCGCCACCAATCGTGGTGCCGATCGTATATTCGCTCACCCAATAGCCGGGCCAATAAGGCAATTCGGCAAATTTCTCGGTCCGCGCAGCCTGGTCCATCGAATCCTGAGCAGAGGCAGGCGCCACGATTGCGGCAAGCGCCAGTGCGGCAATTGCAGTCCACCTCATTGGTTTGTCCCGATCTCGTTACCATCCGCGTCGGTCACGTCGACCACCACGCCGCCCGGCTCACCGCTGCGTAAAGGATGGGCGCGAACATTGATCACACTGCCAGGGCGCAAGGTGCGCGGACGCCAGCCGCGAGCATAAAGATACATGGGCGCGCCCATTTCCATGCTCCATTCGGTCTCCGTTCCATCCTCTTCGGTCACCACCATCTGGATATAGGCGTGCGGATTGCTCCACTGGAACTCGCGCACAACGCCGCGCATGTTCACTTCGCGCGACGTATCGAACATTGCATTGGAATGATGGGCTTGCACGGTGGGAGCAAGCATCCCAAGTCCCGCGACAGCCGCGAGAATACCAAACTTATTCATTTACCTCTCCAAGCCTTCTGGCTCTGTTCATAGTGATCATGGCATCTCTCGATGCCCGCGTCATCAGTTGATATGAGATTTTCTGGGTGAACAGATTCTGAGTCTCGCTTTTACTGTATTAATCGTGTAACACAGCAAGATGGCTTGGTTGCGTTCCCTGAGGAAGAACAAGGACGAGCGTTGGGCTCCCGGAGAAGTGTCCACGGTGCTGGAAGACGCGCCGTGGCATCCGCTGTTTGCGGGCAAGGATGATGACGAACTGCGTTTTGACCGCGGTGACGGGGGCGATAAGCCGCCGCGTTTCTGGCGCGGGCGCGGCCGCTGGTGGTGGTTCAGCCGCAGCGTGGTGACTTTGCTATTCCTCTTTATCCTGCTGGTTGGGTGGCTTGCCATCACCGCCCCGCTCTCCAAATCGCTCGAGCCGATTGCCGCTCCACAAATCACTCTGCTGGCCAGCGATGGCACGCCGATCGCCCGCAATGGCGCGGTGGTGGATGAGCCGGTGCGCGTTGCAGACCTTCCCGATCATGTGATCGAACCCTTCCTCGCGATCGAGGACCGGCGCTTCTACAGCCATTGGGGCGTCGATCCGCGAGGTGTGGCGCGCGCAGCATGGGCGCAGGTGTCGGGCGGGCCGATGCAGGGCGGCTCGACGATCACCCAGCAGCTCGCCAAATTCACCTTCCTCACCCCCGAGCGCAGCATGACCCGCAAGGCGCGCGAGGCTCTGATCGCCTTCTGGCTCGAAGCGTGGCTGACCAAGGACGAGATTCTCGAGCGCTATCTCTCCAACGCCTATTTCGGGGACAATCGCTATGGCTTGCGAGCGGCGAGCCTGCATTACTTCTACCGCCAGCCGGAGAATCTGCGGCCCGAACAGGCAGCGATGCTGGCGGGGTTGTTACAGGCCCCCAGTCGCCTTGCCCCTACGCGCAACCCTGAGCTTGCCGCAGAGCGTATGCGGCTGGTCAAGAATGCCATGGTTGCCGCCGGGTACATTACCCAGGCCGAGGCCGATGCCATGCGCGTACCGCGTACCGACGTGCGCGAAGCGAACGATCTGCCCACCGGCACCTATTTCGCCGACTGGGCATTGCCCGAGGCGCGGCAGCGAAGCGAGGTTGGCTATGTCCGCCAGACGCTAACCACCACGCTCGATTCCCGACTGCAGAATATCGCGCGCGACGTTATTCAGCGTGCGCCATTGGGCAATGCGCAAGTAGCCCTGGTGGCGATGCGGCCCGATGGTGAAGTGGTCGCCATGATCGGTGGCAAGGACTACGAGGCATCGCCCTTCAACCGTGCGACACAGGCGCAGCGGCAGGTTGGATCGACTTTCAAGACCTTTGTCTATCTTGCTGCGCTTCGCGACGGATGGGAGCCTGAGGATACGATCGCCAATACAGAGATCGTCAACGGTGCCTATCGCCCGCGCAATGCCAGCGGGCGATATTCGGAGACGATCACGCTTGCCGATGCATTTGCGCAAAGTTCGAACGTGGCGGCGGTACGTTTGCAGCAGGAAGTAGGCACCGATGCGGTGATCGATATGGCACGTGACCTAGGCATAACGTCGGACTTGGATGAAGGCGATCCCAGCCTGGCGTTGGGCACTTCGACCATGAGCCTGCTCGAACTCACATCGGCCTATGCCGGGATTGCCGCCAACGCCTATCCTGTGGAACCACACGCATTTGCCCGGCCCGAACAGGGATGGCTGGAATGGCTGTGGGACGGGCCATCTAGCATGTCATCCGAAGACCATGAGGACATCGAGGCACTACTGCGCGGGGCTATCAATCGCGGCACCGGCCGCGCGGCGATGTTGCAGGCGGCAAATTTCGGCAAGACCGGGACTACGCAGGACAATCGCGATGCGCTCTTTGTCGGCTATGCGGGTGAGCTGGTGGTGGGCGTATGGGTCGGCAATGACGACAATTCGCCGCTGTCAGGCGTATCGGGTGGCGGGCTTCCTGCACGCATCTGGCGCGACTTTATGGCTGCTGCATTGGGTGAACGCACGCGCCCGGCACCGAACCCCACCGCATCGCCTGATCCCGGCGGTCCGATCCAGCCCTTCGACGTTGATGGGCTGGAGAATATTCCCCTCTCCGACGACGGTCTGACAACGCTCTCGATCGATGAGGATGGTGCTACTGTTTCTACCCAGATCGAAGGCATCCCGTTCGAAATCCGCTTCGACCAGGAGGGGCTGCGGGTGGAACCGGCTGAGGATTAGTCGGGATAGACGGCCCGCACGAAATACAATCCATCCGGCGGGGCGTTGAGGCCCAGTTGCTGGAGGTCCTTTGCCTCCAGCACCTCGCGCGCCTGGTCCGGTTCCCACTGGCCAAGTCCGACCAGCGACAGCGTGCCGACCATGCTGCGCACCTGATGATGAAGGAAACTCCGCGCTTCTGCCTGCACGACAACATGATCGCCTTCGCGGCTGACATCGAGGCGGTCGAGCGTCTTGACCGGATCGTTGGCCTGGCAATGAACCGAACGGAAAGTTGTGAAATCGTGCTGCCCGACAAGATGCTGCGCGGCTTCGTGCATGGCGTCTGCATCGAGCGGGCGGGGGACGTGCCAGGCCTTGCCGCGTTCAAGCGTCAGCGGCGCGCGGCGATTGACGATGCGATATTCATAGGCGCGGCCGATGCAGGAAAAGCGGGCATGCCAGTCATCGGGCTTCACCTCGCAATGGACCACGGCGATGGGATTGGGCCGCAACCTGGCGTTGAGCGCTTCGGACAGGCGGAAAGGATCCATCTCCTTTTCGATATCGACATGGCTGACCATGCCCAGCGCATGCACGCCACTATCGGTGCGACCGGCAGAGTGCATGCGCACCTCCTCGCCGGTGATCGCTAGAACGGCTTCCTCCACTGCCTGCTGCACGCTGGGGCCATGGCTTTGGCGCTGCAGGCCAAAGAAGGGTGCACCGTCGAATTCAAGGGTGAGGGCGAAGCGGGTCACTGGAGCACTGAACCTACCGCGGCGGGGCGACCGCGCAGATAGTCCTCGGCGCTCATGGCAGGCTTCCCGGCGCGCTGCAGTTCAAGCGGGCGGATGGCGCTTTGTCCGCAGGCAATTGTCATCTGCGCATCCAGCACAGTTCCCGCTTCGCCCGCCACATCGACGATCTCGGCGCGCAGAAGTTTGATCCGCTCTCCGTCCAACGTGAACCATGCGCCGGGGAAGGGCGAGAAAGCGCGGACTTGCCGTCCGATATCTTGCGCAGGTCTTGACCAGTCGATCGCCGCCTCGGCCTTGTCGATCTTGGCGGCATAGGTGGCGAGCGCATCATCCTGTTCTTGCGGCGCGATGCTGTCGAGCTGTGCGAGTGCGTCGACCATCAGCCGCGCACCCATTTCCATCAGTTCGTCGTGGAGGTCGCCTGCGGTCTTGTCATCGATCGGCGTGTTGTCTTTCAGCAGCATGGGTCCGGTATCGAGCCCCGTTTCCATCCGCATGATGGTGATACCCGTCTCCTCATCGCCCGCCAGAATCGCGCGCTGTATCGGCGCCGCGCCGCGCCAGCGGGGGAGCAGGCTGCCATGCACGTTGAAACAGCCGAGCCGCGGCCCTTCGATGATCGCCCTAGGCAGCAACTGGCCATAAGCGACCACCACGGCGGCATCGGCTTCGAGCGCAAGGAATTCCGCCTGTGCCCGTGGTTCGCGCATCGATTCAGGCGTATGCACCTCCAGCCCTAACTCGTCCGCCTTTGCGTGGACGGGAGAGGGCCGCAATTGCTTGCCGCGACCGGCGCGAGCGGGGGGCTGCGAATAGACCGCACATATCTCGTGCCCGGCCTCATGCAATGCGCGCAGGGTCGGCACGGCGAAGTCCGGCGTTCCCATAAAGATCAAGCGCATGATGTGAGGCCTTTCTATCTCTGGCCAGCGGCCCTATCTCCCGCAACATGTCATCGCAAGAGATCGAAACCCTAGCATCCGCATTGGCCAAGCTGCCCGGCCTTGGTCCGCGCTCTGCGCGCAGGGCAGTGTTGTGGCTGGTGAAACGCCGCGAAACCGCTTTGGTGCAGGTGCTGGAAGCGCTGACGGCGGTGAAGGACAAACTCGCCGAATGCGAGGTCTGCGGCAATGTCGATACGCAGAACCCCTGCACGATCTGCGCCGACCCGCGCCGCGACACGAAGCAGATTTGCGTGGTGGAGGATGTCGCGGACTTGTGGGCGCTAGACCGCGCCAAGCTGTTTTCCGGCACCTATCATGTGCTGGGTGGCAGGCTTTCGGCTCTAGACGGCGTGCGGCCGGAAGATTTGAGCATCGATGCGCTGATCGGGCGCGTGGCTTCTGGCGGCATAGACGAGGTGGTTCTCGCCATGAATGCCACGCTCGAAGGACAGACAACGTCGCACTATATTGCGGAAAAGCTGGAACAATTCCCCGTGCGGATAACGCAGCTGGCGCATGGATTGCCCGTGGGCGGGGAGTTGGATTATCTCGACGAAGGCACGCTGGCCCAAGCACTCAGGGCGCGGAGGCCGGTTAGCTAAGCATGTGAACTCCTGCGAAGGCAGGAGCCCAGGGCGCTGGATTCCTGCCTTCGCTGGAATTCACATTGGTTGCAGTTTCTCGCAGCGAATATTATCTGTGTCACATGGCAATCATGGAAATCATCGAAGCGCCGGATCCCCGGCTCAAAACCGTGTCCACTCCCGTCGAGACATTCGATGCGGAGCTGAAGTCGCTTGTCGATGACATGTTCGAGACGATGTATGCCGCCCACGGTATCGGCCTCGCAGCGATCCAGGTCGGCGTTCCCAAGCGCGTGCTGGTTATCGATTTGCAACCCGAAGACGAGGATGCCGAACCCGAAGATTGCGGTGATGAAGGCTGCGGCCATGACCACCGCCCCCTGAAGAAAGAACCGCGCATCTTCATTAACCCCGAGATCCTCGATCCGTCGGAAGAGATGAGCACCTATCAGGAAGGCTGCCTCTCGGTCCCCGATATTTATGCCGATGTTGATCGCCCCTCCTTCTGCCGCGTGCGCTGGCAGGACCTGGAAGGCAATGTGCATGAGGAGGCGATGGAAGGCCTGCTGGCCACCTGCATCCAGCATGAGATGGACCACCTCAACGGCATCCTCTTCATCGATCATCTTTCGCGCCTCAAGCGCAATATGGCGCTGAAGAAGCTGGAAAAGGCGCGCAAAGCCGCGTGACGCGCTAAGCTTCTCCTTCCGGAAGTGATTCGGGAGAGGGGATACAATGACAATTCGATATGCGATGGCCGTGGCCGCATTGGGCCTCAGTGCGTGCAATGCTGCCAATCCGGAACTGGAAGCTCGCTTGCAGGAGGTCGAGGACCAGCTGGAAATCCAGCGGGTGATAACCGACTACTCTGCCAATCTCGATGCGCGGAACTACGACGGTTATGTCGGCCTCTTCACCGAGGACGGGATCTGGCAAAATGGCGATACGGTGCAGAACGGACAGGGCGAAATCCGCGCCATGCTCGAAAACCTGTTTGGTCCGGAAGACCCCGAATTCGTCAACACGTCGAGCTTCCACCAGGTCAGCAATTTCGAGATCGACGTTGATGGCGATACGGCGCATGCCAAATCGCGCTTCATCTTTGTCGGGCGCGGCGAAGGCGGTGCGCCGACCGGCCAGCTCTCCGGCCAGTATGAGGACGATCTGGTGCGTACAGAGAACGGTTGGAAGATCGCCCATCGCAATGACCACACGATCATGCCCACGCGCGAGGAATGGATAGCTGAAATCCAGCGCCGAGGACTGAATACGCTGGACGATTGAGGTCAGCGCAGCCCGAAAAGAAGGGGCCGCTCCTCATGGAGCGGCCCCAAGTTGGTACGAATCCCTGAGTTGGGGGAGGGAGGGGAACCGTACGGGTATTCAGAGTTTGAAGCGCAGCCCCAGGCTGGCAATGGTCTGGTTGGACTTCACGCCAAGGTCTGCCGGGAGCAAGGTCAGCGGAATATCGACGCGCTCCATGCCGCGATATGTCAATTGTCCATAGATCTCGGCATTGTCGGAAAGATCGAATGTACCACCTGCCATAAGCTGCCAGGAAAAGCTCGACTTGGTGTCGTCGGCAACAGGCACGCCTGAGGGCATGTATTTCACCGCGACGCCGTTCAAGCCGATGCCCGCGCCTACATAGGGGCTAAAGCCGCCACCAGCTTCGAAATCGTAAAAGCCGTTCAGGAATACGCCCATTGTCTTCAACGAGCCCTGGCCGTCAGCAATCACTGCCCCGACAGTCGGGTTTGCTGCATCGGGTGCGCCTCGCGTCAGGACGGCGACATCGACACCGTCGATTACTGCACCGCCAGCGGCAAGGTTGGCGTGCGAATCCACATCATTACGGCCATAGAACACTTCGATTTCGGTCCTGAAACCGCTATCGAACTCATATCCGAGATGGAGCCCCATGTGGTATCCGGTTTCGAAATCAGTAGCCCAGGCAAGCGACGTACCCGACGGGATCGCTCCCCAGTCCGGAGTAGCTGCAACGTCGGCCGTAAATTCACCCTGGTTGTTTGAATTCTCAGCGAACTGCGCGCCGCCGCTGACGCCCAGGTAGGCTTCACCAGCATGCGCTGTACCGGGCAAGGTAACACCAGCCAACGCGATGGCGCATACATATTTCTTCATGGTCATTCCTCGTCCTTGGTTGCGACGCGTTTGTCGTCATTGCGGACGAATAAATGAGGCAGGCAGGCTACTCTTTCAACCTGTCAAAAGGGACAGGTTTCAATAGCCTGCTTCAACTGCAATCCGGATAGCTTCAGCAGTTGTCTTGACTCCGAGAGAGTCGATCATGGCAGCGCGATGCATCTTTACCGTACGTTCGGTGAGATCGAGTTTGAAAGCGATCTGCTTGTTCATTCGTCCCTGGGACATCTCTACCAGAACCTCGCGCTGACGAGGACTGAGTTCGTTTACCCTCTTGTAGGCATGCTCCCGTCTAGGCTCGTTCGCTCGAGGTGAATCGTCTGCCAACTCGACCTGCGATCCAATGTAATAGGCCAGCGCGCCGGAATCATCGAAGACCGGCGATATCATCACTGCGTTGCGGAAAGGCTGGCCGTCCTTCTTGTAATTGAGAATCTCCACCATGGCCGGCCTTTGCCGTGCGATGGCACTGCGCAGTGTTTCGGTCTGCCATGGCTCGGTACCAGGCCCTCTGAGAAACCTGCAGTTCTGTCCGAGTATCTCTTCTCGGCTATATCCGGTCAGTTCGACAAAGGCATCATTGCAGGCGACAATTGGATTATCGGGCTGCCGCGGGTCGGTTACGACCGCCGCAATGGCGCTGTCGGTGATGAAATCCTCCGCTTCCATGCAGGCGAAATTAGCAAGTCGCGGGCAAGTGACAAGAGTGCGCAATAAAGCCCGCCCGGATTTTTCCGGGCGGGCCTTTTCGAAGAAACATGGCCCCCTGACGGGAGCGAAATGTCTCGACCTTAGAACAGGCCTTCAATCTCGCCGTTTTCATCGATGTAGATGTTTTCGGCGGACGGAACCTTGGGGAGGCCCGGCATGGTCATGATGTCACCTGCAATGGCGACAACGAAGCCGGCACCGGCCGAAAGGCGCACTTCGCGGATCGCCACTTCGTGGTTTTCCGGGGCACCCAGCTTGGTCGGATCAGTGGAGAAGGAGTACTGCGTCTTTGCCATGCAGACGGGGTACTTGCCGTAACCCATGTCTTCCCACTGCTGCAGCTGCTTGCGTACCGAGCCCGGAATACTGACTTCACCGGCGCGATAGATCTCGCGACAGATGGTCTCGATCTTGTCGGCCAGCGCGATGTTGTCCGAATAGAGCGGGGCAAAGTCCGGCGCACCGGCATCGGCCTTGGCGGCAACGATCTGTGCCAGTTCCTCGGCACCGGCGCCACCTTCGGCCCAGTGTTTGCAGACCACGGCTTCGGCACCGTATTCCTTGGCCATCTCCTGAATGACTGCGATTTCGGCATCGGTGTCGAGATAGAAGTGGTTGATCGCGATGGTCGGCGTGATGCCGAACTTCTTCACATTCTCGATGTGACGCTTGAGGTTGACGCTACCGGCACGGACGGCATCGACGTTCTCGCCCTTGGTCAGGTCTGCCTTGGGCACGCCGCCGTTCATCTTGAGCGAGCGCACGGTGGCGACCAGCACAACGGCATCTGGCTTCAGGCCGGCGATGCGGCACTTCACGTCCATGAATTTCTCGGCACCAAGGTCGGCGCCAAAGCCAGCTTCGGTCACGACATAGTCGGCCATGCCCAGCGCGGTCTTGGTGGCGATCACCGAGTTACAGCCGTGGGCGATATTGGCGAAGGGACCGCCGTGGAGGAAGGCCGGATTGTTTTCCAGCGTCTGCACGAGGTTGGGCTGGATGGCGTCCTTGAGCAGCACAGCCATGGCGCTGTCGGCCTTCACGTCGCGGCAGAAAACCGGCTCGCGCTTGCGGTTGTAGCCGATGATGATGTCGCCCATGCGCTTCTGCAGGTCTTCCAGGTCCGAAGCCAGGCACAGGATGGCCATGATTTCCGAAGCCACGGTGATGTCGAAGCCGCTTTCGCGCGGGAAACCGTTGGATACGCCGCCCAGCGGGCCGACGATCTGGCGCAATGCGCGATCGTTCATGTCGATCACGCGCTTCCAGGTGACGCGGCGCACGTCGATATCGTTCGGGTTGCCCCAGTAGATCGAGTTGTCGATCATGGCCGAGAGCAGGTTGTGCGCGCTGGTGATGGCGTGGAAGTCACCCGTGAAGTGCAGGTTGATCTCGTCCATCGGCATGACCTGGCTCTTGCCGCCGCCGGCACCGCCGCCCTTCATGCCGAAGCAGGGGCCGAGCGAAGGCTCGCGCAGGCACAGCATGGCCTTCTTGCCGATACGGTGCAGCGCGTCGGACAGGCCCACGGAGGTAGTGGTCTTGCCTTCACCCGCAGGCGTCGGGTTGATAGCGGTGACGAGGATCAGCTTGCCCGGAGCGGCTGCCGGGGGCAGGGCATTGCGGTCAACTTTGGCCTTGTACTTGCCATAGGGGATCAGCGCCTCGTCCGGAACGCCGGCATTCTTGGCGACTTCGGTGATGGGGATCAGCGTGGCTTGACGGGCAATTTCGATATCGGTGGGCATAGAATCCTCTTCCATTTTGCGGGGCCTGGCAGGGATATACCCGGCTCCTGCGAATTGCACTGTGGCGAAAGGTAAATTTTTCACCAACGCGAAAATTTCGCGAATCTGAATTTGTATGCACCCCATACAATTCTTCTGGGGGGAATCTCAAGTTCGATTTGTATATCACCTGATAGGCTTTCCAGTGAATGATTGCCCGGGGGCGCTTGTGCGCTGCTTGAACCTGTTCTAGGTTCCCTTTTCGTTCCTTTCTCCCGGCTTCAGGCACCTTGATGGACCCCATTCTTATCGCAGCTATTGTCATTGCCGCACTTCTGGTGGGCGCCGCGCTTGGCTGGTTTGTCGGAAGCAGGCCTGCTGCGGGGCTGGAAGCGCGTCTTGCCGAGGCCGAACAAAAGGCGAGCGAGGCAGAGGCCAATTTCAAGCAGGCGGGTGCGGAACTGGGGCGGGCGCAAATCCGCATCGCCACGCTGGAGGCGAATGAGGAGAATTTCGAAAAGCAGCTCACTCTGCTGAAGGAAGCGCGCGAGGATCTTGTGACGCAATTCAAGGCTGCGGGCGGCGAGGTCCTGTCCAAGGCGCAGGAGGAATTCCTCAAGACCGCCAAGGACCGTCTCGGCCAGAGCGAGAAGGCGAGCGAGGAGAAATTGAAGGCGCTTCTCGATCCGGTCGACAAGCGGCTGAAGTCCTATGAGGAGCATGTGGCGACGCTGGAACAGCAACGTGTCAACGCTTTCGGCCAGCTTCACGGCGTGATCGATGAAATGCGTAAAGGGCAGGAAGAGGTCCGGCGCGAGGCGCAGCGGCTGGGCAATTCGCTCACCAATGCGCCCAAGGCACGCGGTCGCTGGGGCGAGCGGGCGCTGCAGAACGTGCTCGAACAATGCGGCCTGTCCGAGCATACCGATTTCCATCTCGAACATTCGATGGAGACCGACCAGGGCCGCCTGCGTCCCGATGCCATCGTTCATGTGCCGGGGCAGAAGAAGCTGGTGATCGACGCCAAGGTCTCGCTCAATGCTTACCAGGCCGCTTTCGAGGCGGACAATGACGATGATCGCAAGCGGCATCTGGACCTGCACGCCAAGTCCATGCGCACCCATGTGCAGCAGCTGGGCGCCAAGAGTTACCAGAGCCAGTTCGACGAGGCGCCCGATTATGTGGTGATGTTCGTACCGGGCGAGCATTTCGTCGCCGCCGCGCTGGAGGCCGATCCGGAATTGTGGGACTTCGCCTTCAAGAATGGCGTGCTGCTGGCAACGCCGACCAACCTTGTCGCCATTGCCCGCACCGTGGCGCAGGTCTGGCGGCAGGACCGGATGGCGGCCGAAGCGAAGGAGATCGGTCGCATGGGTGCCGAGCTCTATGACCGGTTGCGCGTGTCTGCCGAGCACCTCAAGCGCATGGGTGGCGGGTTGGAAACGGCGGTTGCCAATTACAACAAGTTCGTCGGCAGTTTCGAGCGCAATGTCCTCACCTCTGGCAAGCGCATGGCGGACAAGGGAATCGAAATTTCCAAGGAAATCGAGGATGTACCCCTTGTAGAAGGCGCGCCGCGCTATACTTCTGGTGACGTTCAGGAGCCGTCCGGCAAGTTCCTGCTTGGGGAAGAGGATTCCACTCAATGAAGATCGCTGTTCTGGCATTGCCCCTGCTTGCCGTTCTGGCAGGCTGCAACCAGTCCACTGCCCCTTCGGAACAGATGGAAGAGGCGGCAGTCGAGCTGGTCGATGCAGTTCTGGATGAGCCGGGCCGGCTTGAAGGCGTGGAACTGGGCCATTTCGCGCCGAGAGACGAATGCGGTGAGCTGGAAGGGGCCGGACCTTTCCTGGCCATGCTCCATGCCGCCATCGAGGCACGCGATGTGGATGTGTTGGTCGCCCTGGCCGCAACCGATGTGAAGCTGGGCTTTGGCGGCGAGGACGGCGCAGATTTCCTGAGGACCAGCCTGGCTTCGGAAGACCCTTATCTATGGGAAGCGCTGGACGAACTCACCACACTCGGCTGTGCGGCCAACGGGCAGGGAGGGCTGACTTTGCCGTGGTATTTCACGCAGAACACCGGCGGCGATGTGTTCGAG
>CAJXLD010000003.1 GCA_913055595.1 uncultured Altererythrobacter sp. | reverse complement strand
TCGTAAAGGTCCGCACTTTTGACGATCCGCCCGCCGGGCATGGGAATGCCATGTGGCACTAGCGCCTGCTTGGTCAGTTCCTTGTCGATAGCGACAACAGACGTGGCGAGGCCCGAATGGGTATAGGGGATACCCATCAAATCCATCATGCCCTGCACCGTGCCATCTTCGCCCGGCACGCCATGCAACGCATTGAACACCACATCGGGCGCAGTCTCCGTCAGCCGCGCGGCGATGTCACGATCCATGTCGAGCCGTGTGACCTTGTGCCCGAGGCTTTCCAGCGCATCGGCGACGCCCTTGCCCGACATGAGCGAGACCTCGCGTTCATTGGCCCAGCCACCCATCAGGACGGCGACATGCAGTTTCGTCAGGCGGCTCATCGGAAAACTTTCCCGTTCGTGTCTAGCGAAGTCGAGACACGTGTGCACAAACGCCTCTCGACTTCGCTCGAGGCGAACGGATGAAGCTGGATCGTCACGGTCTTCCCACTCGCTTGATTTCCCATTCCAGCGCCACGCCGGTCTTTTCGGACACGCGTCGACGCACTTCTTCGCCCAGCCCTTCAATATCGCTGCTGGTCGCATCGCCGGTGTTGATGAGGAAGTTGGCGTGTTTCTCGCTCACCTGTGCGCCGCCCATTGTGAGGCCACGGCATCCCGCTTCGTCGACCAATTGCCAGGCCTTCTTGCCCTCCGGGTTCTTGAAGGTCGATCCTCCCGTCCTTGTTCGCAACGGTTGCGACGCCTCGCGCTCTGCCGCGATACGCTCCATCTCTGCGCCAATGACTGCCGGATCGCCGGGATCGCCCTGAAAGCGCGCCGACACAACGATCGCCCCTTCGGGCAAATTGGAGTGGCGGTAAGTATAGCCAAGGTCGCTCGCCGGAATGCAGACGCAATCGCCATTGGGGAAGACGACATCACAATCGACAAGGATATCGGCAACTTCGCGGCCGTAGGCGCCGCCATTCATGCATACGAAGCCGCCGACGGTGCCGGGAATTCCGCGCAGGAATTCCAGACCGGCAATGCCCGCATCGCGCGCGGTGGACGCGACGAGGATTCCCGGCGCACCGCCCCCGCATTCGAGGATATTGTCGCGCCGCACCTCTACGCTGGAGAAGGCCTTGCCCAGCCTCACCACCACTCCCGGCACACCGCCATCGCGGATGATGAGGTTGGAGCCAAGGCCGATCGGCATCACCGGCGTTCCTTCGGGCTGCATTGCGAGAAAGGTCGTCAAGTCATCCAAGTCTGCGGGCTCGAACAGATAATCGGCCGGGCCGCCACTCTTGAACCAGACAAGTTTGTCGAGCGGAGCATCTTTGGTCAGCTTGCCGCGCACCGGGGCACTGACAGCCGAATGACCGATATAATCCTCCGACCCCGGGGCATTGGAGCCGACAGGAACTTCGCCCGGTTGCATCAGCCAGTTCATGCCGCCTGCTCCCGCGCGCGCTCGATCGCAGGCGCAAGCCCCGCTGCCCACTTGGTGATATCGCCCGCGCCAAGGCAGACTACCAGATCGCCGGGTTGCAGCACTTGCGCAAGTTCGCCTGCCAATGCGTCCGGGCCCGAGACCTCGGCTGCACAGCGGTGACCGCGCGCCTTTATGCCCACCACCAATGCCGCGCTGTTCACGCCGGCAATCGGCTCTTCACCGGCAGTATAGACCGGCGCGGCATAGACGATGTCAGCCAGATCGAAGCAGGACTGAAACTCCTCCATTAAATCGCGCAGCCGGGTAAAGCGATGCGGTTGCACCACGGCAATGACACGGCCTTTGGCCGCATCGCGCGCCGCTGAGAGGACCGCGCGAATTTCCACCGGGTGGTGGGCATAGTCGTCGATCACTTGCACGCCATCGGTCTCGCCCACGAGGGTGAAACGGCGACGCACCCCGCCAAAGCGCGCAAAGCCGGACCGGATCGTGTCGTCGGAGCAGCCCATCTCGACCGCCACGGCAATGGCCGCCAGCGCGTTCTGCACATTGTGGCGGCCGGGCATGGGCAGGACGATATTGGCGATGCGATGCTCCTTGCCATCGCGATCGCGGTGCACGGCGTCGAAGCGCGAGGAGCTGCCCTCCCGTACGATGTTCTCCGCGCGCATGTCTGCATGGGGCGAGAAGCCATAGGTAATCACGCGCCTGTCGCGCACGCGGGCAATTACATTCTGCACCTCGGGGTGATCGAGGCAGAGCACCGCCGCGCCATAAAAGGGTACATTCTCGATGAATTGCAGGAAGGCATCCTTCACCGCATCGAAACTGCCGTAATGGTCCATGTGTTCGGGATCGATATTGGTGACGACGGCGATCTCTCCATCGAGGCGCAGGAAGCTGCCATCGCTTTCATCGGCCTCAACCACCATCCATTCGCTATCACCCAGCCGCGCGTTGGAGCCGTAGCTTTCGATGATGCCGCCATTGATGACCGTGGGGTCGATCCCGCCCGCATCGAGCAGTGTGGCGACCATGCTCGTGGTAGTGGTCTTGCCATGTGTTCCCGCCACCGCGACGGTGCGCTTCAAGCGCATCAGTTCCGCCAGCATTTCAGCGCGGCGCACCACCGGGATGCGCGCCTCGAGTGCTGCTGCAACTTCAGGATTGTCGCGTTTCACCGCGGTGGAGGTGACCACCACGGCTGCATCGCCGAGATTGGCGGCGTCATGCCCGATAGCGACCTTGATCCCGCGTCCACGCAAGCGCTCGACACTGGCACTCTCGGAAAGGTCACTTCCCTGCACCGTGTAGCCGAGATTGTTCATCACCTCGGCAATGCCGGACATGCCGATACCGCCGATACCGACGAAATGGATGGTGCCGATTTCCGTACCTACACCCTTCATCAGCGGGCGCCCGCCGTGCTGGTGGCACCCGCCTCCTTGCGCGATCCCTCGCCGGCAATACGGATGACGTCCTGGATGGGTGTGGCGCCAAAGCCTTCGACCAGGTCGGCGAGCTTCTCCGCCGCATCGGGGCGGCCGCAATTCCACGCGGCATGTGCTGCATTGGCGAGAGTGCCGGGATGTTGCGCCATGGCCTGGATTTGCTTGGCCAGTTCATTGCCCGTGAACTTATACTGGCGGATCGAGCGTGCACCCCCGGCCTTGACCATTTCGCGCACATTGGCGGCCTGATGGTCGTCTGTCGCGATCGGGAGTGGAACCAGAATGGCCGGACGCCCCACCGCTGTCAGCTCGGCAATGGTTGAAGCACCCGCCCGGCCAATAAATAGGTGTGCATCGGCCAGCCTTTCCTGCATGTCTTCGAAATAAGTGCCCAGTTCGGCCGGAATACCATGGCTGGCATAGCGTTCGCGCACAGCCTCAAGATCCTCGGGACGACATTGTTGCGTCACTTGTAGGCGCGAGCGCAGAGCCGGTTGGAGCATGGCAAGGCCATCGGGAACCACTTCCGAAAGGATACGCGCACCCTGGCTTCCGCCGGTAACCAACACGCGGAACAGGCCATCGGGCGTGAAGGCTGGAAATTCCTGGTCGCGCAGGGCTAACACCTCTGGCCGCACGGGATTGCCGACAAGATAGGTCTTTTCCCAATGCTTGGGCTTGAGCCGTTCGACATCTGGATAGGCCGTCGCGATCACGTCCACGCGGCGAGCAAGCAGGCGGTTGACCCTGCCAAGCACCGCGTTCTGCTCATGGATCACCGTGGGAATATCGGCTGACGTCGCAGCCAACAGCGCTGGCAATGCGGGATAGCCGCCGAAACCGATCACGGCACTGGGACCAAAGCTTTCATAGAGACGCTTGGCCATGCGCCGCCCTTCCATCACGGCGGCAATTCCTGCGGGCCAGCGCAGAGGATTCTTGCCGAAGCGCCCGGCGGGCAGGACATGGGCGGGCAAGTAATCGGGCTTGCCGGGAATTTCGCTGCCGCGCGTGTCGGTGATCAGCGCGACGTGATGGCCGCGCTTGTCGAGTTCCGCCGCCAGCGCAAATGCAGGCGTCAGATGCCCGCCCGTGCCGCCTGCGGCGAGGACATAATGACGCGAAACCGAACTCATCGACCTGAACCCCTCACATGTTTGCCGCCAAGGTCGAAGGCCTCGCGGCTGAGGAACGGATTGCGCCGCGTAATCGCCAGCAACAATCCGATGGTGAAACACTGGGCGATTGTAGACGATCCGCCATAGCTCACCAATGGCAGCGTCATGCCTTTGGAGGGGAAAAGCTGCAGGTTCATGAGAATGTTGATGAACGCCTGTCCACCAAACAAGGCAATAAGCCCGCTGGCTGCAAGGATGATGAACAGGCGGTCCTCATCCACCAGCCGGATCAGAACGCGCAACACGATGGCGAGATAGAGTACCACGAACACGCCGCAAGCGAGCAGGCCGAATTCCTCCCCGATGACCGAAAGGATATAGTCCGTATGCGCTTCAGGCAGCCGCATCTTGTTGGTGCCGAGTCCCAGGCCGGACCCCGTCCAGCCACCGCCCATCAGCGTGCGGCCGGCTAGGTCCACCTGGTCATAGGCCGTGCCACCGCCGAGGAAGGCATCGATGCGATTGCGGGCATTGCCATAGAAGGCATAGGCCAGCACCAGCCCGCCCAGCCCGACACCTGTCAGGACTCCGATCCGCTTCAGCGGCAATCCTGCGAGCATGACAAGCACAAACCAACATCCGATAAAGAGGATCGAGGCGCCAAGGTTGGGCTGCGCCATCAGCAACAGCACAATCAGGCCGAGCAAAGCCCCTGAGACGCCGATCACCGGCAATTCGGGATCGCGCACCTTCCACGACAAAATCCAGGCGAGCAACACGGCGTAGGCCGGCTTGAGGAATTCCGAAGGCTGGAAAGAGAGACCCAGATCGAGCCAGCGGGTCGCGCCGTTCCTCTCTTCTCCGAAGAAGGGAACAAGGACGAGCAACAATAGCATCAGCCCGCCCAGAACGATCGCCCCTCGGCGCGCAAATTCGGAGGGAACAAGTGACGTAACGAACAGCACCCCGACACCGAGAATTTGCCAGCGTATGTGGAGCCAGAAGAAATAGAGGTCGTCGAGCCGGACGTCCGAGGTCGACAGACGGTTCGCACTTGCCGGGGATGCAGCTGCTACCGCAATCGAACCCAACACCATCAGCAACAGGACAAGAAAAAGCAGGCCGCGATCGATTTCCCGCCACCAGACCTGCAATTGCCGTTTGCGATCCTGCGGGAAGGCGGGCGCCCTGGTGCTCCGCTGGCCCGGCTGGGGGATATAGGGACGCGCGGAAGTCATGCTGCGGACCTCGCACTGAAGCCTTCGCGTGACTGGTCCGAGTCAGTCAGATTGCCAACGATCTCGCGGAAGCTGTCGCCGCGTTGTTCGTAGTCGCGGAACTGGTCGAAGCTGGCGCACGCCGGAGAGAACAGCACGACATCGCCGGGCTTCGCCGCCTTGAGCGCCTGCGTCACCGCCTCGCAAAGCATCTCGCATTCACGCACCGGCATATGTTCGCGCAGCAGGCTAGCAAAAAGCGGCCCCGCCTCACCGATGGTATATGCGGCAGCGACATTACCAAAGCAGGGTGCGCATTCGTCCAGATTGTCGTCCTTGGGAAGGCCGCCACAGATCCAGTGGATGCGCGGCTCCGGATTGGCAGGCCACGCTGCCAAGGCGGGGGCGGTGGATGCAGGGTTAGTTGCCTTGGAATCGTTGATGGCAAGTACACCGTTAAACGTGCCCAACACTTCCATGCGATGCGGGAGACCACGGAATGTCGCAAGGCCCGCAATCAGTTGTTCGTCCGACAGACCCAATGTTTGACATGCGGAGATCGCAGCAGCTGCGTTTTGCTGGTTGTGGGGGCCCTGCAAAGATGGCCAATCTGATTGATGGGCCAATAATCCGACTTGATCGGCAGTAAACCAGTTCGATCCGGCATCGCCGTCTCGAATGGCCGCAACCAGGGCTCCTTCGTTTGAGTCGAAATCGTAAATCGCTGCATGATCAATCGACTGCATTTCGAACAAACGCAGTTTCGATGCGCGATAGGCTTCGAACCCGTTGTATCTATCAAGGTGATCAGGCGTAACATTCAAAAGCACCGCCACATCGCAATCGAGCGAATGGGTCAGATCGATCTGGTAGCTCGACAGTTCCAGCACATACACCCCGCCTGCGGGAAGCGGATCCTGCGCCAATATGGGCAGACCGATGTTGCCCCCCATGCACGATGGGACGCCAGCGGTCTGCAGAATGTGATGGACCAGCGCCGTGGTGGTACTCTTGCCATTGGTGCCGGTGATGCCGACAACCTTGTGCGGTGGCAGCTCCGCCCGCGCCTGCGCGAACAGTTCGATATCGCCAATCAGCGGCACACCCGCCGCGCGCGCCTTGGCTGCCAGCGGGTGCGTGTTGAGCGGAACGCCCGGCGAAACGACCAAACCATCGAAGCCCACTAGATCGATCTCCAGCGGATCGGCGATAATGCAGCGACCCTCCAGCTTCTTGCGCGGCGTTGCCTGCCTGTCCCACGCCGTCACTTCCGCCCCGCTCGCCAGCAGGCTTTCCACCACGGCCATTCCCGAGCGGGCCAGGCCGAGAACGGCGAACTTCCTGTTGGCGAAGGCGCGTGCTGTGATCACCTGAGCTTCAACGTGGCAAGCCCGATCACGGCAAGGACGATGGCGATGATCCAGAAGCGGATCACCACGGTCGATTCCTTCCAGCCGAGCTGTTCGAAATGGTGATGGATCGGGGCCATGCGGAATATCCGCCGCCCCGTGCGCTTGAACCAGAAGACCTGGATGATGACCGATGCAGTCTCCATCACGAAAAGTCCGCCGATAATCAACAGCACTAGCTCGTGATGGCTTGCCACGGCGATGGCCCCCAAGGCTCCGCCCAACGCCAGACTCCCCGTGTCGCCCATGAAGACGGCTGCTGGCGGCGCATTGAACCACAGGAAAGCGAGGCCCGCCCCCATTATCCCCGCGCAGAAGAGCGCGAGTTCTCCTGCGCCGGGCACATGAGGAATACCCAGGTATTCGGTATAGTCGACACGTCCGACGAGGTAGCAAATGATCGCAAAGGCACCCGCTGCAATCACGACCGGCATGGTGGCCAGTCCGTCCAACCCGTCGGTCAGATTTACCGCATTGCCGAAACCGACGATCACCGTCGCCGCTACAGGGTAATAGAACCATCCGAGAGGAATCAGCCGATCACTGAAGAAGGGCACATAGATATTGGTGTTGAGCTCGCCGGAAACGAAATAGATGGCAATACCCGCAACGATGAACTCGGCCAGGAGCCGAACCCTGCCAGACACACCTTTGTGGCTGCGCTTGGCGACCTTGTCGTAATCGTCGAGAAAGCCGATCACACCGAAACCGATGGAAACCGCAAGGCAGGCCCAAACGAATGGGCTGGAAAGGTCCATCCACAAGAGCATGGAAACGACCAGCGAAGTAAGGATCATCAGCCCGCCCATGGTCGGCGTGCCGACCTTCGCCTGATGCGATGCCGGGCCGTCAGAACGGATCGGCTGGCCCTTGCCCTGTCGCACGCGCAGCATGGCGATGAATTTGGGACCAATCAGCAAGCCGATAACAAGCGCCGTCATCATCGTCGCGCCAGCGCGGAAGGACTGATACCTTACGAGGTTCAGCAGGCCTTCGAATTCGAGCAGCTGGGCAAGAAAATAGAACATTGTTTCGCTTCGATCAGCCTTCCCGGGCGCCGAAATGCGCCACAAGGCGTGACAGGCCGACAGAGTTGGAACCCTTCACCAGCACGGCATCTCCGCCAGCCAACCCGTATTCCTCCAGAGCGGCAATTGCCTCGCCTGCATTTTCGCAATGGGCAAAGTACAAGGGCTTGCCAAGCGTGTTCGCAACTCCTTTCCCCAATTCACGCGCAAGATCGACCATCTCTGGTCCCACCAGCACCGCATAATCGACATTAGCGGCAAGCAGAGGCTCGCTGAGCTGGGCATGGAAGGAAGGCGCGAAGTCGCCCAGTTCTTTCATCGAGCCCAGAACGGCAATGCGGCGCGTGGCGGGTGTCTGCCCAAGCTGCGCCAGTGTAGCGCGCATGGATGCAGGGTTGGCATTATAGCTCTCATCGATCATCAGCGCATGCCCACCGGGGACAGGGACGCGCTGCCGGGCACCACGGCCCTTGAGCCCACCCATTTCGGCAAGGGCGAGCCCTGCTGCGCCCATGTCACCACCGGCAGCATGGACCGCAGCCATGACGCAAAGCGAATTGGCTATCCAGTGCTCTCCCGGTTCGGCCACATTATAGCACAGGCGATGGCCGTCCATTGCCGCTGTCACCAGCGATCCGCCATTGGCATCAGGAATGGCGTCGAGCAGGCGCATATTGGCATGCTCCGCGCTGCCAAAGGAAATGACCTTGGCGCCTGCCACAAGCGCAGCATCATACATGCGCTTGAAATGAGGGCTGTCAGCCGGGATGACCGCGGTACCACCTGGCTCCAGACCCTCAAAGATTTCCGCCTTGGCATCGGCAATCGCTGCTTCGCTACCGAGGTTCTCGATATGCGCCGGCGCGATCGTGGTGATGACTGCCACGTGCGGGCGCACTTGCGTGGTCAGATTGGCGATCTCACCCGCATGGTTCATACCCATTTCAAACACGCCGAATTTGCTCCGCGCGGGCATGCGTGAAATGCTCAATGGAACGCCCACATGGTTGTTGTATGACCGGATCGATCGATGCGCCGCGCCCTTGCTCGAGCGTTCCAGGGCAGTGAATATCGCTTCCTTCACTCCCGTCTTCCCGACCGAACCCGTCACCCCAACGATTGTTGCAGAAGCCCGGATTCGCGCGGTTTTCGCAAGAACCTCAAGTGCTGTTGAGGTATTGTTAACCATGATATGAGGCTGCGGAATCGGTCTGTCTACCAGCGCTGCCGCAGCCCCATTGGCAAAAGCCTTGTCAATGAACTGATGCCCGTCCATCGCCTCACCCTTGAGGGCCACAAAAAGGTCCCCGCTGCGCACATCGCGCGAGTCCGTTTCTACGCCCGAGACCTGGAAGGAAGCTGAGGCCGTGCCGCCGGTCGCGGCGGCAACTTCTTCAGACGTCCACAGAGCCAACTGGAGGCTGTCCGCCTCCAAGCGCGGCCAGCGCAGGACGGTTGCCAATGCGTTCATTCGTCAATTCCCCATGCCTGCTTGTGGACAGCCGCCGCACATTCGCGCGCGACCTGTACGTCGTCGAAAGGCAGTATTTGCATAGTCTCTCCCGAGCCGATGATCTGGCCGGTCTCATGCCCCTTGCCCGCGATCAGGATGATGTCGTCACTGTCGGAAAATTCTATGGCCTCCGCGATCGCTTCGCGCCTGTCGCCCACTTCGCGGGCATTCTCACCTGCACCGCTGAGAACCTGTTTGCGAATTTCTGCCGGATTCTCGCCCCGCGGGTTGTCATCCGTCACCACCACGGCATCGGCAAGCCGCGAAGCAATTTCGCCCATCGGTGCCCTTTTGCCCGTATCGCGGTCGCCACCGGCACCGAAAATACAGATCAGTCTCCCGCCCTGCGGAACATGCGGTCGCAATGCCTTGATCGCTGCTTCCAGTGCATCGGGCGTGTGGGCGTAATCGACATAGACCGGAGTGCCTTCATGGGTGATCGTTGCCCGCTCGAGCCTGCCGCGCACGGGCTGCAGACGGGAGACTGCATCGAAAACCTGCCCAGCCGCCTCGCCCGTGGCCAATGCCAGACCAGCTGCGACCAGCGCATTGTCCACCTGGTATGCCCCGATCAGCGGCAGACGGATAGCAAAAGCACGGCCTTCGTGAATGAACTTGAGTTCCTGCCCTAGCGCGCCAGGCTTGCGCGAAATCAGGCGGATGTTCTCTCCTGCTTCGCCGACTGTAAAGAGCTTCAACCCGCGCGCCTTCGCCACTTCTGCCGCGCGCGTGGACCAGGGATCGTCAGCCCAGATTACTGCTGTACCGCCATCATCGACCACCTCGGCGAAGAGGCGCATCTTGGCTGCAAAATAGTCCTCCATATCGGCGTGATAATCGAGGTGGTCGCGGCTGAGATTGGCGAAGGCCCCGGCTTTCACCGGCAGACCTTCATTGCGATATTGCGAGAGGCCGTGGCTCGATGCCTCATAAGCAACATGGCTCACACCCTCGCGCGCCAATCCGGTCATGTTGGAAAGGAAAGTGACGATATCGGGTGTGGTCAGGCCGGTCGAAATGCTCCCATCGGGCGTGGTGACGCCCAATGTACCGATTGAGGCTGCGGAATGCCCGCACATGCGCCAGATCTGACGCGTCATTTCGACTGTGGAGGTCTTGCCATTGGTGCCGGTGACGGCAACCACGGTTTCTGGCACGGGCTGGAAGAAGCGCGCAGCCAATCGCGCAAAGGCACGGCGCGGCAAAGGATCCGCCAGGTGCAATGCCCCCTCGACCTTCGCCTCAGGGCGGGCCACGACGCCAATCGCACCGGAGGCGACAGCGGCAGGGATGAAGTCTTCCCCGTTTACTGCAGTTCCTTGGAAAGCGCCGAAAATGTTGCCTGGGGCAACCTTGCGATGATCGATGGCGAAACCGGTGACGCGCTCTTCACCCGCACGTCCGGCGTCCACATGCATCAGCTGAGCCAGATCGGAGAGCATCATCATTGCTCCTCCATTCCGCTGGCGACAAGGTATTCCAGTTCAGTCAGGTCGATATCGCGGCTTTCGTCGGGCAATACGCCCAATTGCGGGCCGATGCGCGGGATCAGCCGACCCACCATCGGTGCCGCATTCCAGGCAGCGGTGCGTTGAAATGAACTGGCGACCGTGCCCTGCGGTTCATCGAGCATGGCGATCACCACATAGCGCGGGCGATCCATCGGGAAGGCAGCGGCGAAAGTGGAGACTACACTGGACCGGCGATAGCCGCCACGTCCGGGCTTTTCTGCAGAGCCGGTCTTGCCGCCAACGCGAAAGCCCGGTGCATTGGCACTCCGGCCGGTGCCGTAAACGGCTACCATGCGCAGTAGCTGGTTCATGCGTGCACTTGTGCTGGCCTTAAAGACACGGCGTCCGCGCGGCGCGTTGCCAGGTTCGATCCGCTGCAAGGTCGCTGGGCGCCAGATGCCGCCATTGACCATGGCGGCATAGGCACTGGCGAGATGCAAGGGTGTAACCGAAAGGCCGTGGCCGAAACTGACAGTCATGCCGGTAATGCGCGACCAATCCCCCGCTTGCCAAATGGGCATGCCCCTGCCGGGAATTTCGATATATGGGCGTTCATTCATGCCCAGATCGACCATGTATTGGCGCAGTTTGTCAGCGCCGAGCTCGTCACCAATCTGTGCGGTGACGATATTTGAGGAATGGATTAGCGATTGAGGAGCGTTGAGCGTTTCGCCGATAACATGGCTATCGCCGATCCGGTGACCGCCGATCTGCAAAGGTGTGTCCGCCTGATAACGACGTGAGAGATCGGTAATCGAACCGGCATCTATGGCAGCTGCCACGGTCAGGGGTTTAAAGATCGAACCAAGCTCGAAAACCTGGTTGGTCGCGCGATTGAAGGCGGGTGGCATAATGCCTTGCTGCGCCAACTCATCGCTTACGGTAAGGTCCGATGCCACGACGTGATTGGGATCGAATTCGGGCATGGACGCCAGCGCCAGCACTTCCCCCGTATCCACGTCGAGAACAATGCCGGCGGCACCCACCGCATTGACTGAGCGCATTCCCGCGCGCAATTCGTCTTCAAGCGCACCCTGCACACGTACATCGATAGCGAGAGCGGCGCTCTGACCGCGATACCTGGGATCAAGCAAACGATCATCGAGCACCTGCTCCATACCCAGCGAACCACGCCCGTCCCTTACGTAGCCGAGTACATGCGCTGCGAGCGAACCTTGCGGATAATGCCGGTCGGTTTCGCGTGGCAGCTCCAGCGCCAACTCACCGATCTCCATCACGCGGTTTGCATCTTCAGGCAGCACCCTGCGGCGGAGATAGGTGGCGCGCCCGCTCCGCAGTTTCTCCGCAGTCTCTGCTACATCAAGGTCGGAGAAGATCGCGTGCAATGCCCGTGCAACCTCCTCGGGCGACTTGACCAGCGGCGCGCCGCCGTCATCCATGGCGTTGGGGTTGAACCAGAGTGCATAGGCAGGGAAGGCCCTTGCCAGCGGAACCCCATTGCGATCCGTGATCTCTCCGCGTGGAGGCAGCAGCGCATCTGCCATGCTTGTCTCACTTGGTGCTGGTTGGATCATGCCCAGCCAACCGATCCGCATAAGAGCCGCGAGAGCAACCAGCAGAAAACCCAGGCCGATCAACAGCACGCGAAAACGCGCCATCAGCAAAGAGCGACGGCGGTAATCGACGAGGCGGATGCGCCCGGTGCCTATCGGCCTCGGTGCGGCGATGGCTGTCACTGCCCGGCGCCTCCCAGCGCAACGCGGACAACCGAAGCTCCTCCGGACGAGGCCGATGCACTCATCGGTACGCGGGCGGAGCGTGCAGCCAGTCCGACGACCAGCCCAGAGGCGCTTGCGCGTTCCTGACGCGTGGGTTCGACCAGGGCGACATCAATTGGCTCACCGGTAATCGGGGAGACCAAGGAATGGTAGGGCTCTTCAACCGTTGCCTCGGACGTCAAACTGGCGAACTGGAGCTGCTCAGGTTCTGTAACGTGGCGAGGGCTGCCAAATCGGGCCAATTGCCGCTCGCCGCTGATGAATTGCGAAGCGTCTGGCGCCTTGTAACCGAAATCCACCCTGTTCCATGCCGCCAACTGGACCAGGTTGGAGCGAGTGAGGAACTCCGTCTCCAACAGCATGTTCTGTTCCTCGAGGCTCACGATCACGCGCTCTGACTTGGTCACCTCGCTGGAGAGCGACCACACCTGGAAATGCAATACGCCGTAAAGCGCAGTGCAGATCGTCAGGAGAGCGAACCAGCCGATGCGGCGGATGCGGGCTTGCGGCGTCATGCAGCCTCCCTTGCAGGTGCGGATGTTCGAGTGGCCGCGCGCAACGTGGCAGAGCGCGCGCGGGGATTGCGCTCAGTCTCTTCGCGCGAGGGACGGATCGCCTTGGACAGCGAGGCGAAGCGGGCAGGTTCTGCATTGGCCGCTTCGGGCAAGTGACGCGATGCGCGGGGATTGGCATTGGCCGCATCGCGCAGGAATTTCTTCACGATCCGGTCTTCGAGGCTGTGGAAGCTGACCACTGCCAGCCGCCCGCCTTCGCGCAACAGATGTTCCGCAGCGTCGAGCGCCTGCGCCAGTTCATCAAGCTCGCCATTCACATGAATACGGATCGCTTGGAAACTGCGTGTAGCGGGGTCCTTTGGTGCGCCTGCGCGATAGCCCAGCGCCTTGCGGACAACCTCTGCCAGTTCACCGGTTGTGGTCAGCGGGCGGGCGGCGACAATGGCGCGGGCGACGCGGCGCGACTGGCGCTCCTCGCCATAGTTGTAGAGAACGTCAGCGATTTCGCGCTCGTCAGCCTCATTCACGAAATCGGCAGCGTTGGGACGCTGGCGATCCATGCGCATGTCGAGCGGACCGTCGGCGGAAAAGGCAAAGCCGCGCTCGGCTTGGTCGAGTTGCATGGAGGAGACGCCGATATCCATGGCAATGCCATCGACCTGGGCAATACCAGCTTCGGCCATGGCTTCGACCATCTCGGAAAAGCGGCGGGGATGGAGGACGAGCCGGGGCGGCTCTTCTTGCGTTTCGGGCCATTTGCGCCCTGCCTCAATCGCGTCGGGATCACGATCGAAGGCATGGACAGTCGCGCCCGCATCGAGGAATGCACGCGTATATCCACCCGCACCGAAAGTAGCGTCGATAATGACATCGCCTGGCTGGATGGCCAGTGCGCCAAGCACTTCATTGAGGAGGACGGGAATGTGCGGGGCCCGATCTCCCTGAGCTTGTCGAAGGGTCACTTGCCCTTCCCCTTGGTGGTGGCAGTCGCCATCTCTTGCTTGCAATAAGCCTGGAGTTGCGAAAACTCCGGCCCCTGCTCCAGCAGGACCAAAGGGTTCCAGATCGTGATGACCTGGCCGACGCCATGAAAATAGAGCGCGTTGTCGACCCCCCCCAGCTCGGACAGGGTGGAGGGAAGGACGAAGCGCCCGCTGGCGTCGAAACTGATCGGGGTGAAGGTCCAGAGAGAAGCTGACTTCATGTCGCGATCAAAGGCCTCACCGCGACGAATGGCTTTTTCCTCCAGGTCGTCGAGCTGGTCTTCGAACCTGTCAACGCGGTCCGTGCCGAAGCCCGTCAGGCAGGGCCAGCGATCATGCTGACCCACACAAAGAACGCGTTCTCCGCTGGCATCGGCGAGGGGATTGCGCAGCTTGGGAGGCAGCACGTAGCGATCCTTTTCGCCGCGAAGCGAAAAGCCCTGACCGCTATATCCCATTGCCCTGTGCGCCACTTCCCCTGATCCCGCATGTGAATCCCGAACCCCATCAGGCAAACCTCCCCCGCTCGCACCGCGCAGCAGCGCGGCCCGTCCATCCTTCAAGAATCAGGATGCAACGCGGAAGACTTGTCCGATACGGATTGTGTAACGCGGGTTAGAGCGGGATGGAAGGGGAAATTACGGGAAAATTGGGGAATAGACTATAAATAGCTATAATTACTGTATTTTATGGCGATCGGTCTACATGCTGACCGTTAGCTTGCCACGCGGAATTTGGCCGATTTCCGAGCGTTTGCGCAGCATGCTCATTATCCGCCGCAGCGCTTCCCGCATTTTCCCCGAATTCGCCAAAAATGTGCGAAGTCAGCATGTGGAGTGCGCCAGCAGCCCCGGGATAAGGGCCGTCCATGTCCAGCAAGGCAGCATCTGCAAGGATCAGCACCTCGCCTGTTCCCAATGCGCAATGGGCGATGATGCCTGCTGCCGATACCGTGCATTCGAAACGGCCATCGACTGCAACAAGCCGCCCAGCCTGGTTGACTGGCAATGGCACAGCGAAGTGTTCGACAACCCTGGGGCCCGGCTGCTGTCCTTCATCAAAATGCAGCTCCAGCCCCCAATGCGACAATATTGGCGATAGCAGCGCAATATCCTGCGGACGCCGCCGGTCTCCGAAGGGAAATTGCGAGTGCCCGGTCATCACAGGATCTGCGAAGAGGAGCAACCTGCCACCCACGCGCACCCAATTATCAAGTGCCACATTCTCTTGCGCCGCCAAACCGCGCGGTTGCGCCATCAGCAAGAATTGCTGGCCGTCCAGATTCTCCGCACTGAGAAAATCGAGTGGCTGAAGGTCAAAGCCGCGTTCGAGCTCGGCGCGCGCCCAATGCTGATGCGCCTCGCCATTGATATGATCATCAAAAGTTTCGGCCTCGCCCCAATAGATCGGAATTGTTCCCATCAAGGCAAGCCGCGATCGCGCAGGTTCTCCTTCGGCAGACAGCGCACTACCTTGTAGCGCTGCCAGCACAGCGAGAATCGTGAGCCTAATCCGCTTCTTCTGTCGGTCGTGCAACATCGCTCTCCGAAGGGGCAGGTGTCTGGGCCGGCTCGGGTGTGGCGGCTCCATCAACCGGCAGGTTGGGAACAACGCCTGCCTCAACCAATGGATCGCGAGGTGCGGGCGGAGGCAGGTCCTCGGTGGTGACCGGCGGTAACTCCTCTGGGACCCCGGCGCGGTTCTGTTCCGCACTGGAGATGATGATATCGGCCAGCGCCACCAGCACAATCATCATTGCAAGTCCGAATATGCCCACCTGCAGTCTTTGCGTGCGCTGGCGGCGCGTCCCGCCCATCGGCGAGCTTTCCGTATCGATATCGTCGGAGCTCACTTGCAGCAATTCTCTGGGATCAAGTGCCATGGCAGTGACCCTAGCTTGCCAAGATTAACGCAGCCAGTCGAAAACAGGCAGCTTCTTCGATTCCAGCCATTCGGCATTGTAGAGGCTGGAAAGATAACGGAACCCGGTATCGCACAGGATGGTGGCCACGCGGCTGCCAGAGCCAAGCTGTTTACCCAATGCCACTGCACCGGCCACATTGATGCCGCTGGAAAGGCCCAGACACAGGCCTTCCTCACGCAGCAAGCGGGCGACCCATTCGAGCCCTTCCTCATCCGACATGCGGAATTGCGTATCGATCGGCGCGCCTTCGAGGTTGGCGGTGATGCGCCCCTGGCCGATACCTTCGGCGACAGAGGAGCCTTCTGCCTTCAGCTCACCATGAGCGAAATAATTGTAGAGCGCTGCACCATGGGGGTCAGTCAGCGCAATGGTGACCCTTTCGTCGAGAGCCTTCAGGCCCATCCCGACGCCGGCCAGCGTGCCGCCGGTACCCACTGCGCAGGTAAATCCATCCACCTTGCCTTCCATCTGGTCCCAGATTTCCGGAGCAGTGCCTTCGATATGCGCGCGGCGGTTGGCGACATTGTCGAACTGATTGGCCCAGACCGCACCCTCCGTCTCCTCGGCAATCCGGCGCGAGGTGTGGACGAAATGGTTGGGGTCGGCAAACTTGGTCGGCGGCACCAGCACCAGCTCCGCGCCCAGAGCGCGTAGCGTGTCCATCTTTTCCTTGGACTGGTTGTCCGGCATGACGATGATCGTCTTGTAGCCCAGCGCATTGGCCACCAGCGCAATGCCGATACCGGTATTGCCCGCCGTTCCTTCTACCACCGTGCCGCCCGGACCCAACTCGCCGCGCTTTTCGGCATCGCGGATAATCCAAAGCGCCGCGCGATCCTTCACGCTGGCGCCCGGATTGGCAAATTCGCACTTGCCCCAGATCTCGCAACCGGCAACTTCGCTCGGCCCCTTGAGCAGGACGAGCGGCGTCTTGCCGATCAGATCCAGTGCATCCTTGTATACGGGCAGCTTTGTCATGGCGCAGGAGTTAGGCATTCAAGGCGCTTGACGCAATGCACCTTGCGCTTGGGCGCCCCCAACTCAGTCTTCTTTGGCAATGGTGACCTTGAGGCCATCGAGATCGTCGGTGAAGGGAATCTGGCAAGACAGGCGCGAGCTTTCGTCGCGGTCATCGCTGCTATCGAGAAGGTCGTCCTCATCCTCGCTCATGGCGGGAAGCTTGTCGACGAAAGCAGGGTCGACATGGACGTGGCAGGTGGCGCAGGAACAGCATCCGCCGCACAGCGCCAGCAATTCGTCAAAGCCGTTATCGCGAATGGCTTCCATCACGGTCAGGCCGCTTGCAGCCTCGACAGTGCTCTCCTCACCGGCACGATTGACAACGATCAGCTTTGGCATGGCGATAAATGTCCCTATTCGATTTCAGCGGGGCTGCTAGGCAATCGCGACAAAATTGGCAAGCGGAGTGGATATGGGCCTGACAGCGGAACAGATCAAAAGCGGGATCGATGCGATAGCTGCAAGGGAAGGCTCGATCGCACGTGCGCTGGAGCTGGCAGGCTATCCCGAACCGCGCATCCGCGAGCGCGGTTACAAGACGCTGCTGCGCGCGATCGTGGGCCAGCAGGTCTCGGTCGCGGCGGCGAGCAGCGTGTGGCGCAAGCTGGAGGCCGAGCTGGGCGAGGATATCGCACCCGACGAACTGCTCTCACGCGATTTCGACACATTACGGGCCTGCGGCCTGTCGCGCCAGAAACAGGGCTATGCCCGGTCCCTGTGCGAACTGGTGAGCGCCGGAACGCTGGACCTGCACAAGCTGCCCGAAGATGACGAGGCCGCCATTGCCGAACTCACCCGCATCAAGGGCATTGGGCGTTGGTCGGCAGAGATTTACCTGCTCTTCGCCGAGGGACGCCCCGATATCTGGCCCGCAGGCGATCTCGCGGTGATGGCGGGCATCGGCAAGATCCTCGGCCTCCCCGAACGCCCCGACGAGAAAACCACACGCGCCATGTCCGAACGCTGGCGCCCGCACCGCGGCGCACTCGCGATCTTCACCTGGCATTGCTACGATAATCCGGCTTTGTAGACACAGGCAGTTCAAATGCTATTGGAAAATAGTGACTTGGCATAACTAGAGGCAAGCAATGAGAACCCTACTGCCGTTGCTTCTATTGCTGACTCTGAACAGCTGTGCGCCTTGGGGATGGGGTCCGCCACCCTGGGACAAATTTGCAAAAGACGAATTGGGTGTAGACTTCTATATTTCGACTTGGAGAGACCTTAACGAGGACGGGGTCGATGAGATCATTCTCTATGCCAAGAATCAATGCGGGTCTCATGGATGCAATCTCTACATTCTCGCCGAACAGGAAGATTCTTTTCGGGTAATTAGCCGAATTGCAATGGCCCGCCTGCCAATTCGATTGCTCGAAACCTCGAACAGAGGTTGGAGGGACATTGCAGTGTCAGTGCAGGGCCGCGGCTTGTCGGAGGCTTATGAAGTTCGACTTCCATTTGATGGAGAGGGGTACGCCACAGATCCAACGGTGCCGCCCGCAGCCAGAATCGGTGTTCCTGCCGGTGAGATCATGATTGACAATTAGCAACTACCGGCACCTGCAAGCTTGCCATCACTTCGTCTCTCCATTTGCATTCCCGCCCTCAATCCTTACCTGACACCGGGACCTGAATGCGGGAGACATCATGACCACTGCCAACAACGCCGCCGATCGCGTCGCTGCGATCGACCTGATTTCGCGCGACGACCTCTTCGGAAATCCCGTCCGTGCAGGCGGACAGCTTAGCCCCGATGGCAAATGGATCGGCTGGATGGCTCCGCACGAAGACGTCATGAATGTCTGGTGTGCATCTTTTGACGATCCCGACAATGCCCGGCTGATGACCCATGCGAAGGATCGCCCGATCCCGCAATACTTCTTCTCTCCCGACAGCAAGTCCATGCTCTATGTCCGTGACAAGGAGGGGGACGAGAACTACCTACTCTACAAGGTGGATATCGAGAGCGGCGAGGACCGGTGTCTTACTCCCTTCGAGAAGACCCGCATCAAGGTGATCGGCGGTTCGGAGACCATCCGCGACAAGATCCTTATCGGCCTCAACAATCGCAACGAGCAATTCCACGACGTCTACCTACTCGACCTGACCAGCGGTGACATGGAGCTGGTCCTCGAAAACGATGAATGGGCCGGCTTCGTGTCGGACGACAGCCTGACCTTGCGTTGGGCACAGAAGCAGAATGCGGCGGGCGGAAAGGATTTGCACAAGATCGTCGATGGCGTGATCTCGCCCGAGCCCGACGAGGTGATCGCGATGGATGATGCGCTGACCTCGGGCGTCGCCGGCTACACCACCGACGGCAAGACGCTCTATTGGCGTGACAGCCGTGGCCGGAACACCGGCGCGCTCTATGCCCAGGACACGGAAACGGGCGAACGTACACTGCTGGCCGAGGATGATCGCGCTGATATCGGCGGCGCACTGAGCCATCCCAAGACCGGCGAAATCCAGGCCTATGCCACGACCTATCTGCGCACCACATGGCATTGTTTCGACCATGGCGTGAAGGCGTCGCTCGACTGGTTGCGCGAGCAATTGGACGGCGATTTCGGAGTCCAGTCGCGCACCGATGACGACACCAAATGGCTGGTCTGGAACGATCCGCTCACCTCCCCCATCCGCTGCTTCATCTATGACCGCGAGGCAGAAGATCTCCGCCTCTTCTATGTTACCAAACCCGCGCTTGAAGGCGCACCATTGCAGCCCATGCATCCGCGCGAAATCAGTTCCCGTGACGGGCTGACGCTCCCCTCCTATCTCACCCTCCCGGGAGGTACGGACGAAGATGGCGACGGCGTTCCCGATGAGCCGCTGCCCATGGTGCTGCTGGTCCATGGCGGGCCCTGGGCGCGTGACGGATATGGCTTCAACCGCACGCACCAATGGCTCGCCAATCGCGGCTATGCGGTTTTGTCGGTCAACTTCCGCGGCTCGACAGGTTTCGGCAAGGACTTCATCAATGCCGGCAACCTCCAATGGTCCAAGGCCATGCATGACGATTTGATCGATGCTGTGAACTGGGCCGTCGAGCAGGGCATTGCCGACAAGGACAAGGTCGCCATCATGGGCGGCAGCTACGGCGGCTATGCCACGCTGGTAGGCCTCACCTACACACCCGATGTCTTTGCCTGCGGCGTGGATATTGTCGGCCCGTCCAACCTCGAAACGTTGCTCGAGACGATCCCGCCATACTGGGCACCGATGGTGAAGCAGTTCCATGACCGCATGGGCGATCCGACCACGGAAGAAGGCAAACAACTCCTCAAGGATTGCAGCCCGATCTACCGCGCCGACAAGATCGTGAAGCCGCTGCTGATCGGCCAGGGCGCCAATGACCCGCGCGTCAAGCAGGCCGAGAGTGATCAGATCGTTGCCGCCATGGAGGGACACAACATTCCCGTCACCTATGTGCTTTTCCCCGACGAAGGCCACGGCTTCCACCGGCCTGAGAACAACATCGCCTTCAACGCGATCGTCGAGGGTTTCCTCGCCGGCTGCCTCGGCGGACGTGCGGAACCTGTGGGCGATGTGCTGGGCAAGTCCACCGCCGAAATCTGCACCGGCGAGGAGTTTGTGAAGGGGCTGGGCTAGGCCTCCACCTCCGCTCACCCTGAGCCTGTCAAAGGGTCGCCGCACTGCCGCGCATACTTCGACAAGCTCAGCATGAACGGTGGGATGTCAGACCAGCCGGTCTATCGCCTTCGCCATCTTCGCGTCCCGCTCGCTCAATCCGCCCGCATCATGCGTAGTGAGCGTGATCGAAACGCGATTATAGACATTCGACCATTCGGGATGATGGTCCTGCTTCTCCGCGACCAGGGCGACGCGCGCCATAAATCCCCATGCCTCGCTGAAATTGCGGAATTTGAACTTTCGCGCGATGGCGAGGCCATCCTCCCGCAATGTCCACTCCGACAGCTCCGCGAGCACCTGCTCTACTTCATCCGCCGACAATCGTTCCACAGCCATCACACATCTCCTCCGCTTGTCGCGCCGCGCAGTCTGCCCTAACGCAGCTTCCCATGGAAGCGTGCCGCCTTACAGCGACGGATCTGGCCTGCCGCCGCGGCGAGCGGTTGCTGTTCAGCGGCCTTGCGCTCGATCTTGCGCCGGGACAGGCGCTACAAGTCGCAGGCCCCAACGGCACGGGCAAGTCGAGCCTCATCCGCATCCTCGCCGGACTGCTACGCCCATTCGCAGGCACCGTCACCCGCGAGGGCATGATCGGCCTGCTCGACGAGCGCCCCGCCCTCGACGAACACCAGCCGCTCGGCCAGGCGCTCGCCTTCTGGCACGCACTCGATGGCGGCGGCTATCTCGGCTTCGAAAGCACCGTCGATAGCCTCGGCCTTGCCGACCTCACCGACGTACCCGTCCGCTACCTCTCCACCGGCCAGAGAAAGCGCGCTGCCCTCGCCCGGCTCATCGGGCAACAGGCGCCGATCTGGCTGCTCGACGAACCGCTCAACGGGCTCGATACTGACGCCGTCCGCATGTGCGAGGCGTTGGTCGCGACACATTGCGGGCTTGGCGGCATTGCCCTGATCGCCAGCCACCAGAGCTTCAATCTCGACGGCCTCAAGACCATGGCGTTGGCGGAGTTCACGCCGTGAAGCTCCTCGCCGCCCTGCTCTGGCGCGATCTCGCGCGCTTCCTGCCCGGCACGCGCGGCGGCGGTACCATGCTGCCGCTGCTGTTCTTCCTCGCCGTGGCCATGCTCTATCCCTTTGCCGTGGGCCCCAACCCCACGTTGCTGGCCGGAACCGGCGGCGGAGTGATCTGGGTCGCCGCATTGCTCGCCGCGATCCTCCCGCTCGACCGGCTGCTCGCGCCCGATCTTGAACAAGGCTTCTTCGACCAATGGGCGCTGCGCGGCGTGGCGGAGGAGATGGTCATCGCCATCCGCATGGTCGCGCACTGGCTCAGCTTCGGCCCCTTCCTCATGCTCGCCGCCATTCCCGCCAGCGCGCTGGTGGGGATCGACGGGGCGACGTTGCACTTGGTCGAACTGGGCCTGCTGGCGGGCACCCCCGGGCTCGCCGCCATCGGCATGATCATCGCCGCGGTCACCGTGGGCCTGCGCGGCGGAGGGGCGGCGCTCTCCGGCCTGCTGGTCATCCCGCTCGCCGTGCCGCTGCTGATCTTCGGCGCAGGCTCGCTCTCGACCGGAGGCGAAGGCGGCCTCGCGCTGACCGCCGCGATCAGCCTGCTGCTGGTGGCCCTCGCCCCCTTCGCCGGTGGTGCGGCAATAAGAGCCGCGCGCGAGGGCTAGAAGTCAGGAACAGGCCCCGGCTGCAAGCGCAAGCCAGAGCCCTCCTTCATCAGTTGACGGTGATCGTTCCCGTCATGCCCAGATCGGCGTGGCCGGGCTTGCCGCAAAGGATATCATAGCTGCCCGCAGCGGGGACGAGGTGAATCGTCACGGTCGTTTCCGGGGCAACGTCGACCGCACCGTCCATAACCTTGCCGGCATCTTCCGGCGCGATCTCGGCAGCGGCAAAGAATTCGGCAGCCGTGAAGTCATGCGGGAAACCGACATTGGTGAATTCCAGCGTATAGGACTTGCCTGCTTCGAGCTGGAGGTCCTGCGGCCCGAAAGAGAAATTGTCGAGCGTGATCGCGATGGTCTCTGCATCGGCGGCGTCTTCCGACGCGAGATGGTGTTCCGCAAGGGCGCTGGTTGCGCCACCGGCGGCGAGCAACAGTGCGGAACTGGCAGTGATGGCAATACGACGGAACATGCGGCATCCTTTCTATCATCGCCAACCGCGACAATGCGGCGCTGGCGGTAGCAATTTCCTTTGGCTACAACCGTATGCATAGAGCATCGCGAGCGGCAGAGCGCAAGATGCGAGGTGGATAGGATCGTGCGGCGCGGCCCCGGATTTTTCACATTTAACACGGTCCAAAAGCAAAAAAGGCCTTCCTGTCCGTGAAGGGGAAACTTCTCTGATTCAAATAGGCGATTTTGTTCTGATCATTCGACCCGCGATGAAGGGTTGCAGGAGTGTAGGAAAGGGGTTTGCAGGCGAACGCACTATCTGCCGAATGCAGTCAACTGCGAACGTCCGCTAACGACCCAATTGCGGACGTTGACAATCTGTCATGACGGGCCTAGGCGCCTCCGCATGCACCAGAAGCAATACAGCTATTACTCCAGTTATTCATCGCGTTAAGTTGCGAGGGTAACACGCGCCCTCGTTCTGGAGGGTAGCGCACAGGGTGCAAACAAGTCTTGAAAACTTGGCTAGTCTCGAAGAGCTAAAGGTTCGATTCCTTTACCCTCCGCCAAAATTTGGAATGTGAACTGGCCTTGGGGTCAGACCTCCTTGCTAAGGAGTGGGAACCGAGAGGTTTGGGGTTCGAGTCCTCCGCATTCCGCCAAGGGAAGGTAAAGCGGTTCGGATACCGCAGTCAGACTGTAAATCTGATCCCGATATCGGGGCGAGGTTCGAGTCCTCACCTTCCCACCATTACAAACGTCCGCTTTCCACCCAGTTGCGGACTTTCGGGCGCGAGATTCGAGCATTGGTGGGCGCCATGGTAAGATGGCATGAAAACAGAAGGGGAAGTTGATATGAAAAAGCTTTTGGTGCTCGCTGGAGTGGCTGCACTGGCCGGTTGCAGTCAGTCTGAGGAACCCACCACGGAAGATCCGGTAGCAATGGACCAACTGACGGCTACCGGCGCCTTCGTCCTTGAATACGCTGATGGAAGTAGCAGTCTGCTCTTCTCCGGCGAAGATGGTGAGCAGATCTACACTGACGAAATGGGTCTGACCGGAACCTGGGAGGTTACCGAGGAAGGTTCTTGCATTGATGCAGATGGTGAAGGCGGAGAAGATGGCTTTTGCGTCACACTTGGAGAAGTCGCCGAAGATGGCACCTTTGTTGTGACTTATGACAATGGTTGGGGGCCAGCTACTGTGCGCCCTCTCACGCGAGACCTTACACCCGGCGAGACGCCTGTTGTTGAAACCGGAGCCTACGAAGGCACCCGTGAAGACGGTACCAAATGGCTAAATGCGCTAACCCCGGACGGCGCAATCTATCGTGGCGATGTTGCGGGAACGGGTTCCTGGGAAGTGGTCGACGGTCAGAGGTGTGGAACGCCAGATGATCCCGAAATGCAAGGCGGATGCGCTTCTGTCGCAGATGTATCAGAAGACGGTAACTCTTGGACGGCAGTCCCCGATGAAGGCGAGCCTTTTACGGTCACTCGGGTTCTTTAAGTCTACCCAGACCCGGTAACGGCTCACACAGGAGAAAGGGGCGGTCCACACAGCGGCCGCCCCTTTTTTGTTTCTGGAGCAAACGTCCGCTTCCACCCAAAAGCGGACATTGTGCAATCTCAGAGGTCGCCCAATTCGTTGATAGCTAACCTGTAGCTAAGGCTCGGTCTGCCCTATAGCATAAACGATGCTTGCGCTTGCCGATCTCTTCCCCGATGCCCTCCCCTCGGATACCGCCGCCACCGGCGCCTATCTCCTCACCATCACCCTAAGCACCCCGCTCTCCGGCAGCTTCGCCCGCACGCCGTTCACCCTCGCCCCCGGCACCTATGCCTATTGCGGCAGCGCCAATGGTCCGGGCGGGATTGCGGCGCGGGTCTCGCGGCATTTGCGGCGCGCAAAGAAACCGCATTGGCATGTCGACCAGCTGACCATGGCGGCGGCTCAGATCAGCGCAATGGGCTTTCCCGGCGGCAGCGAATGTGCGCTGGTGGAGCGGCTGGTCGCGGCGGGTGCGACGTTTCCGCTGCCGGGTTTCGGCAGCAGCGATTGCCGGTGCTGTGTTTCGCATTTGCTGGACCTTCGTCATTCCCGTGTAGGCGGGGAGTCGAAGAAATGCATGCACAATCCAGAGAGGTAGGCGCTACCTCGTCCTAGATTCCCGCCTTCGCGGGAATTACGAAGAATGGGAATTCTTTGCCCATGCCCTCCCCCAAGAGAGGGGAGTATTAGATAGGCGGCTGGTAGTCCTCATCCTCCAGCGAGAGGATGTAATTCGCCAGCGCGGCCACCTCGTCCTGTTCGAGGTAGAAATCCATCTCTTCCGGATAGTTGTGCGCATCGCGCAGCCAATTGGTGAGCGAAGCCGCCGTCAGCCCTTCCCGATTGGCGATGGTAGGGAATTCGGGCGCTTGCGGATTGGGCGAAAGGCCAAACCGCTCGATCGAATGGCACCCGCCGCAGGCCGCCTGCGCAAGCGCATGGGTGTCCCCGCCCTGCCGCGCCGCCTCAACGGCTTCACCGCTGCCCGCTGTCTGGCACGCCGCCAGGCCGAGCAGCGCGATGGTAGATACCAGCGCCCTCATCGCTGCGTATCCACCCAGACGTCACGATCGAGCACCCAGCCATCGGCATCGAGTACCCAGATATGCGCGAAGCGTCCGCCGCCAAGCGGGACGCCGCTGTTGCGGTCGAGCACCTGGTAATTGCCGTGGACCAGCATCATTTCGCTATCGACAACGGAATCGGTGACATTGAGCACAGTGATCGGGTTGAAGCGGCTCATATCCGCCGCCCAGTAATCGCGGATCGATTCGCGGCCGATGAAGCGCCCCTCCGCGTGGATGTAGAGCTCGGCATTGTCGGCATAGAGTTCTGCCAGCGCGGGCACGTCCGCCCCGTTATAGGCAGCCGTCCAGCGGTTCGCGAGGGTCTGCACCTCGGGCGGGGCTTCCTGCGCACTTGCCGACAAGGACAGGGCAGCACCGGCAAGCGCGGCAGCGGTAGCAAATTTACGAAAAATCATGGCGATCCTCCCATAATGGCCATGCCATCTTGCGGGGACCGTGACCAGTTCACATTGACGCCAATCAATAGGGGGGCTGGTGCTGTCCCTTGGGGCTGAGCGTAAAGATCTCGTTCCCGTCCTCGGTAATGCCGATCGAATGTTCGAACTGGGCCGACAGGCTCTTGTCGCGCGCAACCGCGGTCCAGCCGTCATTGAGCATTTTCACATGCGGCTTGCCGAGATTGATCATGGGTTCGATCGTCATGAACATGCCGGGCTTGAGTTCCGGACCTGTGCCAGCACGGGCAGCGTGCACCACTTCGGGCGCATCGTGGAACAGGCGGCCAAGGCCGTGTCCGCAGAATTCGCGCACCACGCCATAGCGATGGGATTCGGCATGTTCCTGGATCGCCGCACCGATATCGCCCAGCCGCGCGCCGGGCTTGGCCTTTTCGATGCCGATCATCAGGCATTCGTAAGTGACGTCCACCAGCTTGCGCGCCTTCAGCGGCACATCGCCGACCATGAACATGCGGCTGGTGTCGCCGTGCCAGCCATCGAGCAGCGGGGTGACGTCAATATTGACGATATCGCCCGACTTGAGCTTCTTGGAACCGGGAATACCGTGGCAGATCACATGGTTGATCGAGGTGCAGCAGCTATGCGTGAAGCCGCGATAGCCGAGCGTGGCAGGCACCGCGCCTGCATCGAGCATCATGCCGCGCACGAAGTCATCCAACTCGCCCGTGGTGACGCCGGGCACGACCTTTTCCGCCAGCGCATCGAGGATTTCGGCAGCAAGACGACCGGCCTTGCGCATGCCCTCATAGCCCTCCGGCCCGTGCAGCTTGATGGTGCCGTCGCGATAGACGGACATGTCATCTGTTACGTGCTGATATTCGAACATGGCGGCCTATGTAGCGATTGTGCCGCCTAATTGCGAGCCGCGAAGGCGGAACGGCGTTCTTCCTTCACCACCTCCAGCATCGCAGGGGTCATATCCAGCGTAAATTCATAGGCCCCTTCGGCATAGGGACCGGCCACATAGGGGCCAATCTTTACGCCGATGCGGTTGAAGATACGACCGTTGGAAGATCCGAGCAGGATCGTCGTTTCATCGAGCGACACGCATTGTTCGAATGGGTTGTCGCTTTCCTCCTCCACCGGTTCACCCCTTCGCTTGGCGCGCTCGCGGTTGAGCATGTCGCACAGCCTCTCGGTCACGACGGCGTCCAGTTCACCTACGGATTCGAACAAGCTCTCCGGCTCCAGCGCGCGGGCTGCGACCTTGTCCCACACCAGCGCGTCGAACCCGTAATTGCCATGCGCTCCGCCGGTATAGTTGGAGATTCTTGCCGAGAGGCTGAGATATTGCGGCGTATCGGCGACCACTTCCCAGATCACCTCGTTGGAATATTTGTTGTAGGGAAAGCCATTGTCCTGTGCATCGTCCCGCGCCTCGGCACTCTGGCTCGCCAATGCAGCGCGCAGGCGGTCAAGCCGGGAATCCAGCAGAATGGCCAATTCGGGAATATCGCCCGCTTCCTTGGGGTAGGAATATTCGAACAGGAAATCGTCGGTTTCCTCCACTACGGCGCGCGCACCCACTGCCCGGGGCGTTTCGACGGTCCCGCTTTCCGTCGCCTCAGGTGAAGCCGATTCTTCAGGCAATTCCGTCTGCTCGCCGCCCTCGCGGCAGGAAACCAGCAGGAGGCCAACAGCCAGGCCCCAATAAACTCTATGCATGACCCTTCGAGTGCCTTTCCAAATGCGCGCCGCGCAGGCATGAGGCGATTATGACGATAAATACTGATCTAATCCAGCCGGATCGTGGGCAGGATGCCATTTCCATCCATCTCGTCGCCAAGGACGGCTTTGAAGACTTCGCCAAGGGCCTGAGCGGGCCGCAGCGCACATCGCTGGCCGCGCAGAAGTTTACAGGGGCCCGTTTCCAGATCGCGATCGTGTCCGACGGTGAAGGTTGGTTTGCCGTGGGCGGCGTGAGCGATCTCGAATCCCTCGATAGCTGGTGCCTCGCCAAGCTGGCAGAGAGCCTGCCCGCCGGAACCTATCGCCTGGCCGCTGGCGAACCCGGCGCGGCGCTGCACGGCTGGCAGACCGCGCAATATGTCTTCGATCGCTACAAGAAGGATGAGGATGCCGAAGGGCCGCGCATCCTGCTCACCAGCGAGCCTGGGCGGATCGATGCCGCCGTGGCCGAGGCACAGGCGGTTTCCCTCGTGCAGGACATGGTCAATACGCCCGCCGAAGACATGGGGCCCGAAGCGATCGAGGCCGAGGCAAAGAAACTGGCCAAGGCGCATGGCGCCAAACTGGACGTTGTGCGCGGAGATGCGCTGGCGACAGGCTTTCCCATGGTTTATGCCGTGGGCCGCGCCGCCGCGCGCGAACATGCGCCGCGGCTGATCGAGCTCAACTGGGGCGACGACAAGCACCCGCGCGTCGCCATCGTCGGCAAGGGCGTGGCTTTCGATACGGGTGGACTCGATATCAAGCCGGCGGCGGGCATGCTGCTAATGAAGAAGGATATGGGCGGTGCGGCACATGCGCTGGCGCTGGCCCAGCTGATTATGCAGAGCGGGCTCAAACTTCGCTTGCATTGCCTTGTCCCTGCGGTCGAGAATGCCATTGCCGGCAATGCCTTCCGCCCCGGCGACGTGCTGTCCAGCCGCAAGGGGCTGACGGTCGAGATCGGCAATACCGATGCTGAAGGGCGGCTGATCCTGGGCGATGCCTTGGCCTATGCCAGCGAACACGAGCCCGAACTGGTGATCGATTTCGCCACGCTGACAGGCGCGGCCCGCGTGGCTGTCGGCCCCGACCTGCCCGCCCTCTTCACCAGGCGGGACGAAACCGCGGAAGAGCTGATCGAAGCGGGCAAGGCCAATGACGACGAACCCTGGCGCCTGCCTCTCCATGCCCCTTATAGCGAGTGGCTGAAGTCCGACATTGCCGATCTCAACAACACTCACACCAACTCCTATGCCGGGGCGAGCGTTGCCGCTTCATTCCTTGACCGCTTCGTTGGTGACGATGTGGAATGGGCGCATTTCGATACCTTTGCGTGGCGCCCATTTGCCAAACCCGGCCGCCCCAAGGGCGGGGCGGCATTGGGGCTTAGGGCGGCCTTCCACCTGCTCAAGAAGCGTTTCGGATAAGGATAGAGGCGGCGCCACGCTTGCCCCACGGCGCGCCCGCGTCTAATCGCCGCCGGATGAATCACGAAGGTTCCCATATGGCCTCTGACGAGGCGGGCGAGGACGTCGGCATTTCCACCCATGCCCAGGGTCCCTTTGTCCTGTCCGGTCCGGTCGGCAAGCCCGATGAAACGCGCGTCCCCCTGCGCGGCGACCTGGCGCATATCGGCCTCGCAGGAAAGTACTTCGTGCCGCATTACGCGGTGCCGCAACCGCGCACTATCATGCCGGGTGGAGCCGCAATGCTCGCCACACCTGACGAAGAAGCGCCGGAAATCTGCACGCTGATGGAAGGCGACAGCTTCGAACTGCTCGATATCACCGGCAGCTGGGCCTGGGGTTGCCTCTCGCTCGATGGCCCCGTGGGCTATATCCATGTCGACAGGATGGAGCCCGTTTCGAAATGACGCATAGCATCTTCATCGATGGCGGAGCCGGCACAACCGGTCTCGAAATTGTCGATCGGTTGTCGGGGCGGCCCGAATTCACATTGATCAAGCTGGACGATGCCCGGCGCAAGGATCCGGCGGCTCGGCGCGAAGCGCTGAACGAAGCGGATTTCGCCATTCTTTGCCTGCCCGATGATGCCGCAAAAGAAGCGGTTGCCATGATCGATAAGGCCAGCGAGACGAGGGTTATCGATGCCTCGACAGCGCATCGGGTGGCCCCCGGATGGGTCTATGGCTTCCCCGAAGTGATCGGCCACGAGGCTGTGGCCACGGCCATGCGCGTCTCCAACCCGGGATGCTATTCCACCGGCTTTATTGCGCTGGTGGCGCCGCTGGTGCGTGCCGGATTGCTGCCGGCCGACTGGCCCTATTGCTGCAATGCCGTGTCGGGATATTCGGGTGGCGGCAAGGCGTTGATCGCGCGTTTTGAGGAAGATCGCGACATCGCATGGCGCGGCTATGCACTGGCGCTGGGGCACAAGCATGTCCCCGAAATGCAAGAGCGGTGCGGCCTAACGCACGCGCCGGTCTTTACACCTGCCGTGATCCCTGCCCATCGCGGCATGGTGGTGGAAGTTCCACTGCCACTGGCAGCCATGAGCGGTGCTGGAACACCCGAAGCCATGCGTGAATGGCTAGCCAATTTCTATTCCTCCAGCCCGGTGGTCCATGTGGTGGATGCACCCGACAGCGGGGAGCTTGTTCTGCGCTCGACGGCTGAACCTTCCGACCGGCTCGACCTGATGGTCCTGCCCAATGCCGATGGCACGCAAGTGCGGCTTGTTGCCGTGCTGGACAACCTCGGCAAAGGGGCCAGCGGCGCGGCGGTGCAATCGCTCAACCTGATGGCGGGTTGCGCCGAAACGGCAGGGCTGCAGCTCTAGGCGCAGAGTGCTGCCCAAATTTTGGGCACAGTATTGCCTGAATATCATGCAAAACCTTGCTTGCTGGCGCGAAATTGCGCCTCCCGTGACGCATGAAAATGATCTTACCCCCGTGATTCCGCCCTTTCGAAAAGCTGCGTGATTGTTTACCCCCTTGCGCCGAGCCTTGGCATGATTCTTGAAACAGATTCTTCGAAGAGAATATTTCAAGTTCTGGCCCGGGTTGGGGAAGGAAACCCGGCACGATGTCGGGCCAGACAAGCGGGTATGACGTGAAAAAAATCGAAGCCATCATCAAGCCGTTCAAGCTGGACGAAGTGAAGGAAGCCCTGCACGAAGTGGGCGTATCGGGCATTACCGTGACAGAGGCGAAGGGCTTTGGCCGCCAGAAGGGCCATACCGAGCTTTATCGTGGCGCGGAATATGTGGTCGACTTCCTGCCCAAGGTTAAGCTCGAAATCGTCGTTCCCGACAATATGGCCGAAAGCGTGGTGGAAGCCATCGCCGGCGCCGCCAAGACCGGTCGCATCGGTGACGGCAAGATCTTTGTTTCCGACATCCAGAGCGCGTTGCGCATCCGCACGGGCGAGCAGGACGATTCCGCCATCTAACCAGTTTTCAATTCATCAGTTCGAGCCGGGACCGTCCGGCCAAATGCCAACCAAAGAAGATCATCCGATCAAGGAAGGAAAAAACATGCCGAGTGCATCCGATATCGCGAAACGGATCAAGGACGAAGAAATCGAATGGGTCGATGTTCGCTTCACTGACCCCAAGGGCAAGTGGCAGCACCTTTCCATGTGCGCCAGCGTCGTCGACGAAGACATGCTTGAAGAAGGCATGATGTTCGACGGCTCTTCGATCGAAGGCTGGAAGGCCATCAACGAATCCGACATGATCCTTAAGCCTGACCTGGACTCGGTCTTTGTCGATCCCTTCAGCGCCACGCCGATGATGGTCATCAACTGCGACATCGTCGAGCCGTCCAATGGCGAGCTCTACGGTCGTGACCCGCGTTCGACTGCCAAGCGTGCCGAAGCCTATCTCAAGTCCACCGGCATCGGTGACACCGTCTATGTCGGCCCGGAACCCGAATTCTTCATGTTCGACGATGTTCGTTTCGAAGACGGCTATGCCGGTTCGGGCTTCGCCATCGACGATATCGAACTGCCGACCAACACCGGCAAGGAATATGAAGCCGGCAACCTCGGCCATCGTCCGCGTGCAAAGGGCGGCTATTTCCCCGTCGCTCCGGTCGACAGCTGCATGGATATCCGTGGCGAAATGGTCGCCACGATGATGGAAATGGGCCTGCCGATGGACAAGCACCATCACGAAGTGGCCGCTGCACAGCACGAGCTGGGCATTACCTTCGGCACGCTGGTGCAGACCGCGGACCACGTACAGGTCTACAAGTATGTCGTGCAGCAGGTCGCCCACGCCTATGGCAAGTCGGCAACCTTCATGCCCAAGCCGATCCGCATGGATAACGGTTCGGGCATGCATACCCACATGTCGATCTGGAAGGACGGCAAGCCGACCTTCGCGGGCAATGGCTATGCCGGCCTGTCGGAAACCTGCCTCCACTACATCGGCGGTGTGATCAAGCACGCCAAGGCATGTAACGCTTTCACCAACGGGACGACCAACTCCTACAAGCGTCTGGTTCCGGGCTTCGAAGCTCCCGTGCTGCTGGCCTATTCGGCTCGCAACCGTTCGGCTTCCTGCCGTATTCCTTACGGTGCCGGTGAAAAGGCCAAGCGCGTCGAGTTCCGCTTCCCCGATGCCCTCGCCAACCCCTATCTCGCCTTCTCGGCGCTGCTGATGGCTGGCCTCGACGGTATCGAGAACAAGATCGATCCCGGCGAAGCCATGGACAAGAACCTCTACGATCTTCCGCCGGAAGAGCTTGCAGACGTTCCGACCGTTTGCGGCAGCTTGCGCGAAGCTCTGGAATCGCTGGAAGCCGATCACGAGTTCCTCTTGAAGGGCGGCGTGTTCACCAAGGACCAGATCGACGCCTATGCCGAACTCAAGTGGGAGGAGGTCTATCGCACCGAGCAGACCCCTGCCCCGGTCGAATACGACATGTATTACAGCTCGTAAGAGCACTTGGCCCAAGGCCTATGAAAAAAGGGGCGTCCGGGAAACCGGGCGCCTTTTTTTCGTGCTTTCCTACAGGCCGCCCTTCTTCCTAGCCCGGTCGGCAACGCCGCAACGCATGGAGCAGCTTGATGAAAACCATCTCCTTGAAGCGCATGATCGATCGCTTGCTCGATACCGCCCCCCTTCTGGCTAGCGGGAAGGGCAGCGCGGGACGGGAGGCATTTTTGTCTTTGGACCGTGTTAAATGTGTAAACCCGGCACTGCCGCGACCCACGACAATCGGGCTGGAAGGCCGCAACCTGATCAAGCAATTCGAAGGCTGCGCGAAGAAACGTCCCGATGGCATGGTGGAGGCCTATCCCGATTCCGCCACGGGCGGCGATCCCTGGACAATCGGCTGGGGCGCGACCGGGCCGGATATCGGTCCCGGCACCGTTTGGACGCAGGCGCAATGCGACAAGCGGCTGGAGCGCGATCTTACACGCTATGCAAAAGAGGTCGCGCAAGCCATTGGCGATGCCCCAACCACGCCCAACCAGCTCGATGCCATGGTCAGCTTTCATTACAACACCGGCGCAATCGGCCGGGCCACCCTCACCCGCAAACACGTCGCCGGTGACTATGCCGGAGCTGCGCGCGAGTTCGATCGCTGGGTCTATGCCGGGGGTCGGGTGATGAAGGGGCTGGTACGACGGAGGGCGGCAGAAGCCGCGCTCTATCGCCAGGCCTAGGCCAGCTTGTACCGCTCTTGCGCGCCGGGCATGCCGTCCTTGGTGCCACCTTCGACCGCCTCGGCGGCCTCGGTCTCAGGCGCGGTAACAGCGGCGATGTGGCTCGCCTGTTCGTCCTCGCTCATGCGGCTCCAGCCTTCGGGGCCGAGCTTTTCCAGCGGACGGTAGCGCACCTTGTACTGCATGCGCTGCGAGCCATCGACCCAATAGCCCAGATAGACATAGGGCAGGCCGGCCTCTGCCGTGCGGCGAATATGATCAAGGATTACATAGTTCCCCAGACCGGCACGGTCGGAGCAATCGGGATCGTAGAAGCTGTAGATCATCGACAAGCCGTCAGCCTGGCGGTCGGTGAGGCAAGCTGCCACAAGTCGGCCCGGACTGCCATCGACAGTGGGCTCGCGATATTCGATTACAAAGCTGGAGACTGCAGTGTGCTCAACCATGTCGGCGTAATCCACCTCATCCATGGCGGCCATACCACCACCGGGATGACGACTGGCGAGATATTTCTGCAGCAACTCATATTGCTCGGTGGTTGCCCATGCACGGCACTCGGTGACGATCAGGTCGTCATTGCGGCGCAGGCTCTTGCGCTGCGATGAGGAGGGCTTGAATTCCTCCGCTACGACTCGAACCGAGATACAGGCGCGGCAATCAACGCAAGAGGGGCGATAGGCAACGGTCTGGCTGCGGCGGAACCCAATGCGGCTGAGCGCGTCGTTCAACTGCTCGGCATGCGGACCCTTCAGCTCAGTAAAGACCTTCCGCTCCGTCTTGCCCGGCAGGTAAGGGCACGGTGCAGGCGCTGTTACAAAAAAGCGCGGGAATCTGACCGGAGCCGTCACGTTTTCGCCTTCCTCTCTGCTCTGTTCTGACCCAATTTGCGACTCCCTCCTCATAGACGGAGGGAATCACCCATTGATACAATCTTAACCATAAATTGCGGCAAGCGCAGGGTTAATTTGCACATTTGCGACAAGTCGCAGGGCAAAACGCCCCGAAACGGGTCACTTCAGAGGTGCAATTCGCAAGGATTTACCGATCAGGAACTGCGATTGAAGCGCGATCCGACATTGCCCTGAAGGGTTATGACATCGAAACGATAGCCCGCTTCCTCAAGTGCCTGCAGCAGCTTGTCGCGCGCTTTGAGGTCGCGCACCTCATATTCGATATCGGTACGGATATTCTTTGCCGACAGGTTACCAAACACGCGTTGGTGGGTGACTTCGATGATATTGGCATTGTGATCGGTGAATATCTGCGCGATGCGCGAAAGCGCGCCGGCGCGATCATCTAGCAATACGCTGACGCGCCCGATCCGCCCGCTGCGCACAAGGTTGCGCAGGATCACATTGGCCAGGAACCGCTGTTCGATATTGCCGCCGGTCAGGATGATCCCGATCTTCTTGCCGCGGAATTCGGCGCGCTTGTCGCCATTACTCTTTGGCAGCAACGTAGCGAGGCCGGTTGCGCCTGCCCCTTCGACGACGGTCTTCTCGATATCGAGCAGAAGCGAGATCGCCTCCTCGATCGCCGATTCCTTCACCACGCGCATGTCATCGACCAGGTCCATGATGACCTGGCGGGTGAAAGCGCCCGGTTCCTTCACCGCAATGCCTTCCGCCAGCGTTGGACCGCCCTGCGGCAGGTCGCGCCCGGTGAAGAGATTGTAGAAGGCGGGAAACTCGGCCGTCTGTACGCCCATGATCTTGATCTTGGGGTTGATCGCCTTGGCTGCCGTGGCAACGCCCGAAATCAGGCCGCCACCGCCCACAGGGACGATGATCGCCTCCAGGTCGGGCACATCTTCCAGCATTTCCAGCGCCACCGTGCCCTGCCCCGCGGCAACATTCGGATCATCGAAGGGATGGACGAAGGTCTGTCCCATCTGCTTTTCCATGCTGCGGGCGTAGGCATAAGCCTCGTCAAAAGTCTCGCCCTCGAGCACCACATTGCCGCCAACGCTTTCGGTCATCATCACCTTCACCGTGGGCGTACTGCGCGGCATGACGATAGTAACCGGAATGCCCAGGCGCGTACCGTGATAAGAGAGGCCCTGGCTGTGATTGCCG
>CAJXLD010000002.1 GCA_913055595.1 uncultured Altererythrobacter sp. | reverse complement strand
GATTTCTCGGCCATCCATTGTGGTGACGACAACTTCGAACTCCATGGTGCCGACCAATGACACCATGTCTCGGCCCATCTCGGCCAAGGCCACACCAGCCTCGCGCCTCGCGGTATCGTCGTCCCCAAGCTCTGCGCCATAGGTTTCATTGGTGGTCGAGCCGTTCACCTGGCGGACATTAGAATAGTATTTTGGCACTTTGCCTCTCCAGAAGTCTCAGCCTGAAGGGGCAAGTGCGACCGTTGGTTGCGGTGCTATGCCAGTGAGCCCGCGGCGTCATGTGCATAAGCGCAAGGACTGAAATCGGGTCGATTATTGCGCGCTCCGGACGGCCCGCGCACCAGCATATTGTGCATACAAATGACGCATGGTGAATGGCCCATTCGGGGTCGGGTTCTGCCGCTCTCGTCCTGGATTGATATTGAAATCCTTGGCGTGCTCCGGACGGCCGCGCACTAGTCGGCATGACAATGGCCGCTCAAACCGGCGATGGCCTGATCTTTGAATTCTACGTGGGCTCTGGCAAGGTGGGTTCATGGACATTCGCCCAGCAACCCGTGATGAACATCCAGCTTTATGCAAGCTGGACGCGTACGCCGCTGAAAAACGGGAACGGCAAGACGAAATACGAAGCTGGATCGAGCAGGGTACGCGTTCGCAGTGCTATGACAAAGAATGCCCGCGCATCGAGATCACGGTGACCGAGACTGAATAAGCGAACTCTCCCATCGATCGTTCTTACCGGCGCCGGCTTCTCAAGGAATTGGGGCGGCTGGCTGGCCAACGAGGCGTTTGAGTACCTCCTTGGGTGCTCTCTCAACGACCGCATCAAGAACCTGCTCTGGCAGTGCTACGAGAAGCGAACCGGCTTCGAGGGTGCCCTTGCTCGGCTCCAGAGCAAAGCCAAGAGCGACAGCGACGCCGAGGAGCTCATGCGAGCTCTTCGCGGGATGTTCGACTTGATGAACGGCGGCTTTCAAAGGGCACCTGGCCCTGAGATCGGCAGCGGTCACCCGGCCGCCAAGTTGCTCGGCCACTTCGACGCGATCTTCACGCTCAATCAAGACACCCTTATCGAGCAACGCTACACGCCGACAAACCCGCAGCGCTGGAACGGCATGCTGCTTCCCGGCACGACGCTCCTCGACCCGAAGAAGGGCGAGCTCTTTGATCTGCGCGTTCCCGATGACCCGACCAATTTCAAGCTCGCCAGCAACTTCCAGGCGTACTTCAAGCTGCATGGATCGAGCAGCTTCCGGCAGAGTGCTGAGGCCGATGACGCGCTTCTGATCATGGGCGGCGATAAGCTCGCTAGCATCGACGGCAGCGTGCTGCTGAAGTGGTACCGATCGGAGTTTCAGCGCTTCCTGGCGATCCCAGACACTCGGCTCGTGGTGATCGGCTACAGCTTTGGTGATCAGCACATCAACGAACTCATTCGGCAAGCAGCAACAGCGGGAAACGGGTTGCAGATCTTCATCGTAGATCCCTCCGGCGTCGACGTGCTCTATAACCGGCCCACTTCGAAAAGCTCCGTTCCGCCTAGCCACGGTACGGATAATCTCCTTAAGGAGCTCACACCGGTGCTCTACGGTGCATCGCGTCGCTCCCTTGAATCACTCTTCAGGCATCCGCAGCCCGACGAGATCGAGCGCTCCAAGCTCTACCGCTTCTTGGGCCTCTGACACGCGCATAGAACGGCGTGCTTGGGAAGCTATAGAAGACCGCTTTGGGCCAAAACTGTCATCGCGAGACCGAATCGCAAAGGACCGCAATGAGGTCGGGAGCTGCCGTTAGCCTGATGGATTGATATTGAAATCCTTTCCGCGCCCCGGACGGCCCGTGCACCAGCATATTGTGCATACAAATGGCGCATGGCGCTGCATGTCCGTGCGCTGGGCGCCTACGGTTGGCCAGGTACGGTGTTGTACTGTGGTGCACCATCACAAATCTCGTAGTAGTCGCCCTTGCTGCCGACGAAGATGTGTTCCGCGATCCTTGTGTCGGTTGGTCCATCAAACGCGCCGAGCATCAGCCCGATCCAATCGGCTGCCGGTGGATCGAAGAACATCGGCGACCCACAGGTCGAACAGAAGCCCCGGCGCACATTCTCCGATGAGAAATACCACGTCAGGTTTGCTTCGCCGCTGATGGTGACGGCTGATTTCTTGACGTCCACGCCAGCCTCGTAGTGCCCTGTTGCCTTTCGGCATTTGGTGCAGTGGCAAGACGACGCCTTGGGGATACTCCCCTGCACTTTGAAGGACACAGCCCCGCAAAGGCACGATCCGGTATGCATTGCCTGTCTCCGAGAAGTTTGGACTACGGTAGAGCCCACCCCCTGACGCCTCAACCCTGGTTCGCCGAAGTACTGACCCGCTCAACAAGAGGATAGATGGGTCTTGTCTTGCGCGCCGACTGCCTCACAATACCCCTATGGTTGAGCAAGATAATTCAACGACAGAAGTTTCGTTAGTCGGCGGCAGGTCTACCGTGACCAAACGGGGAAACGTTGTCTTTCGGCAGGCGGCGCCCTGGTCGCAGACAACGATGGCCCTGCTGCACCATCTTGAGGCGGAGGGATTCGAATACGCTCCTCGAACCATCGGCAATGGCTTCGATGAGCAAGGTCGGGAGATGCTGACTTTCGTCGAGGGCGAAAGCCCCCATCCCTACCCTTGGAGCGACGACGCTCTGCCCGTTTTAGGCGCAATTCTCAAGAAGCTGCACGCTGCAACGGCGTCGTTTTTTCCCCAAGCTGACGCGACATGGCGTCCCTGGTTCGGCCGCGATATGGGGTGCCCGAGTACCATCGGGCATTGCGACACCGGCGCATGGAACATCATTGCCCGGCAAGGCGTCCCAGTGGCTCTGATCGATTGGGAAGAGGCCGGACCGGTGGATCCGCTGGTAGAACTGGCGCAGGCTTGCTGGCTCAACGCGCTGCTCTTTGACGATGACCTTGCGGAAAAGTTAGGGCTCGGTGGCGTTGAGGCCCGGGGGAAACAGGTGAGAATGCTGCTCGACGGTTACGAGCTACCGGCTTCACGCCGCATAGGGTTCATGGGCCTTGTTCGAGACTTCGCCGTCTTGAATGCTGCGAACGAGATATCAAGCAACCTCGCGTTGCAAGCCACCGATCCGTCGGCTTTGCTCGACGCCGTGATTTGGCGCACCCGCAGCGCGGGTTGGCTGGTGAAGCATCATGACGCGCTAGATCGCATCGTCAGCGCGTCTTCCCCATAGTCGGCGGAAACCGGCGTCGTCGTAGCTATCAACCAACGAGACCAAGTGGTGGAACATGATCATCGTCCTGAATGGCTACCCCGGCGTGGGAAAACTCACCATCGGCGGCGAACTCGCCGCCCTTGTTGACGGTCGACTGCTGGACATCCATTCGGTCTACAACATCGCATTTGCGCTCACGGAGTTTAAGTCCCCTCAATTCATGGAAGCAGTCGAGGACGTGGAGGCGATTGCACACAAGCTAATCCTTCGCCTGCCAGATAATGTCCCCGTCGTCCTGACCACAGTCATTGCCGGCGACAGTGATTGGGGGAGGGCGGAGTGGAAGAGGATTGTGAAGCTTGGCGATACCAGGCCACCATTCCTCGTTGTCCACGTGCACTGTGGCCTGGACGAAAACATTCGGCGCATTCAATCACCCCAGCGCAGCGCCAAGAGAAAGCCACGAGACCCCGGCATGGCCCAACGCAACCAGTTGGAGGGCAAGATACTCGCCGGCTTTGACGCACCGCATCTGCTGGAACTTGATACGACATCCAAGAGCGCGGTTGAGGCGGCGAAGATCATTGCAGCTTGGGCTGCTTCACTGTGACAATCGCCTCTCGCTGGACCACCTCATCGACCTCGTACCGTAGAGAGACTCTCCATGCACATGCTTCATCACGTCTCTCTCGGTGTCACTAACATCGAAGGGGCCGTGAGCCTCTACGATGCGATTCTTGCGCCGCTCGGCTATGTCCGTGTCTGGAGCGATCTGCGACCCGGGGAACCTAACCAGGCCGTGGGTTACGGCTTGCCAAATGGCGGCGATAAGCTTGCGCTCAGGCTCCGGCCAAACGCAGTTGCAGTCGGCGAGGGTTTCCATCTTGCCTTCGCCGCACCCAATCAGAAGGCGGTTGACGCATTCTACAATGCGGCGATGCGCCATGGCGGGGCAGACAACGGCGTCCCCGGCTATCGCCCGGATTATGGTCCCAACTACTACGCGGCATTCGTAATCGACCTTGACGGTCATCACCTCGAAGCGGTGTCCAACTCTCCAGCCAATGCCGCTTCCCAACGGGAATAGGGCGCCCAGGCATGGATTTCCTTGCCGCGCTCCGGACGGCCCGCGCACCAGGATGTTGTGTCTACAAATGTCCAACATGGCTAAGGACCGTTTGGGGGTGGGAAGGGGACTGTCTGCCATTTGCTGAAATGACGTCGAAGCAGACACTGAAGGAGGCGCTCCAATATGCGGGTACAGCGCTCAGTATTATGGAGCGTCCCTAGCCAAGAACCGTCCTGCCACGGTAGCGACGACAAGAGGTCATCGCGCCTCGAAAGTGGAGTTGGACATCCAGCCAACCGTACCTTCGCCGACTCGAACGCGGCTCCACCCGCCTCCGGCTTCTACGAGCAGCACCTCGGTTCCGCCCGGCACCACCATTACGACCTCGAACTGCCTGCCTGGCCCGGTCCGTAGATTAACGTCGGTCGTGGTGTAACGCAGCGCGTAGGGCGCAGTGTCAGCATCGCTAGGGCTAGCTGGCTCGGGTATCTCTACATTCGCGGCCGCTTCAATCGGAGGGGGAGAGACCGGCGAAGGGGATGCGTCGGGAGCCGGATCGGTTTCAACTGGCATGGGAGAAGCGGATGGTGCGATAGCAACGGACGTCGGCGGGCCAGAAGTTGAGCCACCGTTGCTGGATAGAAGCGCATTCGCAAGCAAGCCGGCGCAGGCTACGACGCCGATCGCAACCAGAGCTCTTCCAGTGTGAGGGGCCCGTTTCTTGGTCGCTTCTACGGTCGGCACCCCTACGGTATCGTTCGCGGGCGCTGAAATCGATCCGGACGAACGTTGCCGTGGCAAGCCCGCAAGCATTCGCCGCCCCTGCTCGAAACCGGCCACTACACCGGTCCTGGAGAACTCCACCAGCTCGTTCAGACCGGTAGCGCTTGTGAGGTGCATGGTCTCATACAGGCAGATCGGGATCTGGCGATTGTCCTTGAAGCGTCGATCTGGCCCACCGCTCTTATTCGGATGTTGCCATGTATGGCCAATGATACTGGCGTCGCTGGGCACCCTCTCGGCCTCGATGAACCGGGAATCCTGCCATCTCAGGTTCAAGTCGGCATAGTTCACTGCCCCTACACGACTACCGTCCTGCACAAGCACGATGTCCGGCATGAAGAAGAGTATCTGCCTCCCGACATGCAGTGCGGGAGGGATCAGATTGCTTTTGATTACACTGGGAAGTTTGTAGGCAAGGGTGGTCGGCTTCCGTCGGACGAGATGAGAGGCACCGGCGTTGCGTTTCCACGTCGTCAGGTTCTGAACTGCGCCGCCCGCTTCTATGTGCCATTTGGCAGCACAGGCGCTCAGGGTGTCGAAGCCCTCGGCAAGGCTCGAGTAAGCAGTCTCGGCATCGCCCTCCAATTCATAATAGAGGACGGTCGTTCTGCGATACGAGTCCAACCATCTGCCGACCATCACCGCTGCCACGGCAATGCCGGCCCATATCAGGATGCCAAGCCCGCCCAATGCCAGCATGGCGATGACGCCGATCGCAGACGTGACCCAAAACAGCGCGACAGACATGCGCACCTGTTTTGCCTTGGCGTTGATCTCGTCGAGCATTTCCGAAAAGGGCTCGTCGCGCATATGCATGACATCGCCGGAGTCGACTTCGATCATTACGACGTCGTCCTTGCTGACCGGGGCGCTGGGACCAACAGCATCTCTCGTAGGTCCGGCCGGGCGCCGGCTCTGGCCGGCTCGCCCCAAGGTCGCGCGGTAGTAGAGCCCACCTTGCCCCGCATGAATGTAATGCCCGCGGGGCCCAGTTCCGATGCGAAGGCCTTTCACGCCGACAGAGACGCCGACCCCGGACTTAGAGAAGTTAAATCGGAACGGTCCAGCCGAAACCGATTTCCGAATATAGAGTGGCAAATGCGCCCCCGCATCCAGTTTGCGACCAGTCCTCACAGCCCGCAGGTGGTGCCAGTCTAGAGGCAGTATTGAGTACGTAACGAGATCGGGCAAGCGACCCGGTAGCTGGTTAGGAGGCGACGAAGCTACTGCCAACTTTTCGGCGTAAGTCCAATCTCGCCAAACGACCGAAATGGGGTCGACTGCTGACTGACGGAGACTGCGCCCCTTTCCGGACATTGGTGCGGGTTCGGTGATATCCCGAGATCAGTCGGTCCGCTCAGGTTCCGGCAACGTCGAAAAGGGGGTGGGTAGGGGACAGTCTGCTTCCCGCTAAGTTTAGTTGATTCCAGACTTTGTTTTCGACAAACTGAAACACGCGCAATCGATCCACGGTGCGGCAGGGTGGGTGAGAAAGACCACCTAAGTCTGATGGTCGAAGTGTACTCGCCGACGGTTCGGTAGAGAAGAATACATATTTTTATGTTCTATACCTTGAAAAGGCCGCACACCTATTCGAGCGGGCTGAAGTTGCTCCATCCATAAGTGCATGCGATTGCCCTTCAAATGTCGATGATCAATTGAAGGAACTCTAATATCTTGCAGGATTTCGATCCTTGTGCCGAGTGACGCACAAAGTTTACTCGGATCCGATTATGTCCTTTAATACAGTACTGTCGTCACAGTTGTCTATTAGTGTAGGTATTATTGGAGGCGTATTTGTTATGACGAAGGAAATTTCATATATTTGTTTCTGAATCTCTTCCCTCGCCTGCTCGATTCCTACTTCTGAATTCTCGAATTTTCTCTCTATCTCCTTTCTAAGGATGTCGTACTTTTCACCGTAATTTTTAGCAACGTCCGGATGATCCAGCGCTTGCGCTTGCGAAATCATCATGTACAACGATGCGCAATGAAGTATGAAATCCTCTGAAATTGTGTTCGTGCGGCCATAGGCGTTGCCGAATAAGTTGAATGTTACTGCGGCACAAGCCGCAAGAAATGTTGATGTACGCCTAATCGATAGCGACAAATCAAATATTCTAGATAACACCGTTCCCTCCATATCTTCGATACATAAATATACCAAAGTTCTTTCCTGCCGGTATCTCCCAAGGCAACGTCGCGTTTCGGTAATTTACTTCATTGCGTCGACCGCCAAATTATAGTTAGATGCGATTAGCAGCTTGAATGCGCAATCGACAATTGCTCTTCTCCAAGAATGCCGAAAGAACGCTTTCAGGAAATTGATGAGGCCGCCTCAACGACCACTATGGGGATTGAGCGTATTGCAATTCAATGCCTGATTTGGGATCGATTTCTGCCGCTCCCTGTATTCCCTGATATCACCCCATCCTCCGGCCGTCACCCTCGGGCTTGACCCGAGGGCGCTACACTTCAAGATGTCCCAATGGGCGGCTATGTCTACATTCTTGCCGATATGCGGCGGGGGCGCACTTACATTGGCGTCACCAATGATCTCGTTCGCCGGGTTTATGAACATCGCGAAGGCCTGGTCGCAGGCTACACCAAGTCCCGTAACATCAAGCGCTTGGTCTATTTCGAGCAGTTCGGTGATATCACGTGGCCATTCAGCGTGAGACGTCGCTCAAGCGCTGGTACAGCCGCTGGAAACAGGAACTGATCGAGCGGGATAACCCCGATTGGCGTGACCTCTGGGACGAGATCGTCAAGTGAAGTGCCCTCGGGTCAAGCCCGAGGGTGACGCGCGGTGGGTAGGGAGAAGGCAGGTTCTGGTCGCCCCATCGTGTGGGCTTGGTGACCACAAAGGGGTCGAGACCGGACCATCGCCGATGCGCCTCGTTCGAGACATGTTGAGAACGTCAGGGCCTACCCCATGCCGTGAGGGAGAACTCGACTTTGAGTGAAATATTGTTTCTCGTATTCTTTTTGGGCGTGGCGGTCAGTATTACCGCAATCTATCGCGTGGCCAAGCGGTCGGGCGTTGGATTTGACAGCCCAATTGAGATAAGCAGGTTTTCGAAGGGGCAGAGGGTCGAAAAGAGAGCCAAATTCTGGCGAGCATTGTTTGATCCGGAGCAGAAATTGGATCTGTTTTTGCTCGCTTCTGGCTTCATATCATCACTTGCTACGATTGTAGCTTTGGATCTTTTGGTGTAAATTTATTCAAAATGATCTTGCCGAGGGCATGGCGGAGCCATCGTCCTGGCAGGTTTTGGACACAGTCCTCGTATCCCGGTTTGACCGCAATGGGGTCGTCTTCTGCCGCTCCCGTCATGGATGATATCGAAATCCTTGCCGCGTTCCGGACGGCCTGGCACCAGCATGTTGCATCTATAATGTCCAGCATGGTGAACGGGCGTACGGGGTGTGAAGCGGCCCTACCGCACTTGGCGGCCGGCCCCGCAATCAGACGATATCAACTGGTCAGGAATGTTCGCATGGCACGCGCCATCTCCCCGGCCATTTCGATCCGTCGTATCCACTGCAGGGCGTCATCGTCATAGCTATCTGCCATCGAGCCATATTCATCGATGGTGCGGTAGGATAGTCCATGCGCCTCGAAATACCCGATGCAGTACCCTAGCCGTTCGACCAACAACGGCCATTCCACGTCATTGGCAATGCTATCGACCCGGCTATTCTCGACCAGTTCTACAGCCACATCTCGATGCATTCGACGGATAGCGAATAGCAGGTCCGCGCGACGCCCCGACATCAACTCGTAGGCTTGGTTGACGGGGACCTCGGTTTCCCGCAGCCTCCGTGGAATGCGTTGCATGGCCTCCTCAGTACGACCGACAATCAGAAATTGTGTCGCTGGTTGTGTCGCCAGACACGCCCCCAATTCCTCAGGATCCATGTCGATCCACCGCAGGACATGATCGATGTCCGAATAGAGCACACGCTCTCCTTCGGCATCGAGTGCAAGGCGAACTGCGTCTCGACGGGCACGACCGATAATAGCCTCACCTACAGGATGGTAAGCAACTAGAGCGCCAAGCTCGCCTTCAAGAACTTCGGCGACCTGACGATCCGTGGACTCAGTTAAGCTAACCGCCACGCCGGAGAAGTATCTCCGAAGCGTCGGCGCTGCGTCCTGAAGGGGAAATGACAGCCTTCCTTCGGTGTCGTGTAGGATGGTGGCCAATATGGTCCGGTCAGACAATACGTGTTCCTCCATACTCACCTCAGATATCAGGAGCGGAGTCTGGCACTTCAAGCGGCAAATTCGACGTCGGCAGCTGTCCGGCGGGTTTGGATTAGCTCCCCGGAAAGGTCGCCGTAGACATCGGGATATTTCCCAATGTCGGCACGTCCAAACGCCGAAAATATTGTCGCTACACGATTTTTGCGACCTACTCAGCCAGTAGTTCACTCCGCGTTAAGGCTAATGATCTCTTTATGGCGCCATCAAATTCTGAGCCGAGGAATATCATGATACGCACCGCCACCGTAGTAGCAACGCTATTGCTGTCTTGCGCCGCAGCCACCGCCGCTGACCTCTATGTCCCAGTGACGCCTGAGCCAATCTACGAAGCAGCGGGATTTGATTGGAACGGACTCTATGTCGGTTTGCACGGTGGCGGAGAGCAGTACCGCCTGGCGTCGTTCGCCGCCATCGGCGGTGTCGTGGGCTTCAACTTCCTTCCGACAGACGCGCTGCTTCTCGGTGTCGAAGCTACGGCCGACTACACTTGGAACAACGCAGGAAACGGTGTGGATCTCTTCGCAAATGTGCGCGCAGGCTGGTTGGTGACAGATCCGGTCCTGGTTTATGCGCTTGCGGGTGTCGGCACGTTTACCAGCGGCGGGAACAGCGTAAACCTCTATCAACTTGGTGGTGGTGTTGAGTTCGCCGTCACCGACCAGGTAACGGTCCGGGGACAACTGACAGGCGAGGGTAATTTTGGCGGCACCAGATTTTTCAATGCCGCGCGCGCCACGGTTGGCGCAGCGTTCCACTTCTAGTGTATGGTCAAGATGACAATGGGGTCCGCTTAGGCGGGCCCCTTCCCGTTTCTTGAGACTTCTCGGCAGACTCTGTTCACCAAAGACGACCTTGTAATGGCAACGGGGGCAACAGCTGGCAATCGGCAATGCGCCCCCTTTCGGTCGTTGCAACACCGATCACCATCTCCCAATAACGGAAATCAAATCCCCCCAAATCCGGGCTCCACTACCGAAGCGGAAGGATCCATCGCCCTTTGGAAAGCCGATCGCGCACAAGCTTTTTGTAGTCTTCCGGTGCCGGTGGCACTTTTCTTCGGTGGCGCCGGTTGTTGCAGAGCCAACAAGAAGCAACGACATTTTCGAGAGTATCTTTGCCACCATCGCATCGCGCACGGAGGTGTTCCGCAGTGCATCTAGATGGGCTCTTGTCTGAGGCCGGCAACATGGCGCAGCCACAATACCAACATTTTCCGTCTTGGCTGTCGCTGGCTTGATTGCGCAGCTTGCTGAGCTTCGACATGGCACTTCCAAGATCGTTGACGATCCAGAAAGTTGCCGCAGCCTGCAAAGGCGCCCCTGCACTCGGCCGCTATTGGCGGGCAACCGACGGGGCATAAACCCGACCCTGATGTGTGCAGAATTAGGATATCGAGGGGACTTGTGACACGCAAGCCTGCGGAGAGAGGCATCGGCAACGCGCCCCAAATTTGGTGGCTCTCGGCAATCGAGAGAAATCCCAATAGCTGCCGGTCGGTTCAATCCGCCAAGATGTGGGGCAACTGCTGGCCCAAATGGCCGAAGAAGCGGTTTCTTCATGCAGGCGCACGATTACAGGAGGACTGGGCTTGGCGGATTTTCTCAAAGTCGTGTGTCTGACGCTATTTGCACTCTTTGGGGGCCTAGGTACGGCGAGCGGGCAAGAACACGGGGGATGGCCTACTGACACGCTCATCATGAAGGCGGAGGAACTTCTCGGCAGGGAGAGTTTCCAGGAGCGGGCGGACGTACCGCTGCCAGCAATGATGTTGCTCGATCCAACGGAGGAGGCCTCGTGCTTTGTCGAACCGGGGGATCGGATCCGCGCCTTTGTTGCCGACGACTTCTCTACGGTCCTGCTAATCGGTAACGAGACGTCGATTCACACGCTCTGGTTCTATTTTCCCATTTTAGGGGTGAGAGACACTGACGAAGCGTTCGCATTTTATGATGGCATGCTAGCGCATCTCTTTCCGGATTGGAGCGGCGCCGACGGCTGGGCCGTTCAATCGCTGCAAAGATCATGGGAAGTTGGGGCCGCTGCATTCAAGGATCCCACGATCAGCCGGGACGCCATGATAGCGCGTGATGGCCATGCAGGTGCACGACTGGCAGGATGGGGTGTTCCGCCCGACATCATGACCTATCGCATTACCGCGCGAGCGCACTGCGAAAAGATATCAGCAGAATTGCTCGCGTCACCCCGCCGCGCGCCACGCGACAAAGCGCAACGCGACAACACGCAGGAGTGGGCGCAGCTACAGTTGAACTACCTCCATCACCACACCATCGATATGTCGGAAACGCCGATCTACCTCGGTCCGCTGTCGGGGTTTCGCAACCCCAGAACAAGCGATGAGACAGTGCGTCTCAATTCCTCAGGCTATTTGGGAGATAGATTGGTCGACTTGGATCTCTGGATTGAGAAACAGGCCGACGGCGCTTTCGCGTCGACGCAGGACTTTTTGGCCGAGGGCTGGGGCTATGAGCAACATTTTCTCATGCTAATCCAAGAACCGCTGCTTTGGCTCGAAGGTGAAGAGGTCCGATATCGTGCCTTGATCGATAGTCTTTCAGTGGATGTTACGGGGTCGATCGACGGATACTACGCCTATCAGCCCTCGTCTCTGTCGGGGCTTCTTTTCGCCGAATCCGCGCCAGCGGCAATCGCGCCACAACAGCGGATTGACCCGCCCTATATGAACCTCCGTGAGGGACGAATTGGCTATGGCGTCGAAGGTAGGGCAGCAGCTGTGGACATTTCGGACACGCCGATCCATGTGGGAGGTATCAGCGGACTTGGCGGCAACCTGAGATTCCCCGCGCCTCTCGAGGGAAACGTCGAGGGATTGGTCATAACACTTCGCGACGCAGCACATGATGAGGCCCGCATTGATCTCGCCGCGTGGCTTACACGGCAGTCAGGCACTGCCCCTGGGCCCAACCGGCTCAGCAGCATTTCCAATCCTGCAATCGACTTTGCTCTGGGCTCGCGTCGGTACAGCCTGGTTGTCGAGACAGCCACGTTTGAAATGGCGGACGGCAACGCTGAGCGGATCGACATCTTCGCAGGCAGGCTATTTGCTCAACCCTGACGTTTAGTCGGGGCAAGGCTAAAGCAGCAAGGAAGCGCCCCGTTTCGGACGTTGAGCAGTCCTGTGCGAGATACTGAATGCCGCCTATCCATGACACCCGTGGCAAATCCTGGTTCGCCAGTCATGACGCGGTGACCTATTCCGATGCAGGCAGCCCTGCCGCAAGAAGGTGCTGCCGCATCAGCGCTATGTCTTCCGAGCGACGGAATGGTATGACCTGAAAATGGCCTGCGATCGTGAAGCGCGGATTCACCTCAAGAAGACGCTGTCCCGCTCGTCTGGCGGCTTCCTGGTCGCCGATAGCGGCGGCGGCAATTGCCAGGAAAACTAGGCACGGTTGAAATTGCGGACCCCGTGCCTCACAGGCCCGTGCGCTGGCAAGCGCGCCTTCAAGATCGCCGTTAAACATCTGGGCGCGCGATGTCAGGGCAAGGCGCAAGATCGGTCCGGCCGGGTCCACTCTTGCCAACGCGTTCCAGGCAGCCAGTGAAGCGACATGATCTCCGGATCGATCAAGTATATCGGCATAGGTGCTCAGGGCGGTGGCGTCGTTCGGGTTGAGTTCCAGGGCGTGGCGCAGCATTTCCAGGGCGCCCTCATAATCGCCTTGCCTGGAAAGCAGGCCCGCTAGCGTCGCCCGCGCGGTCGAATAGGTAGGGTCGATCGATACCGCCTTCACCGCTGCCTCGCGAGCCAGCACGAGGGTTGCCGGATCGCCCCTCCGTTCATCATAGGGTTGGATGAATAACTGCACGCGAATCTGGGCCAGAAGATCCCACGCCACGGAATAGTCTGGATCGAGCTCAAGCGCCTGTTCGACAAGGCGCAGGGCCTCGAAGGTCTGATGGCGTTCAAACATCAGCAATGCCCGCCGTGCCTTCATCGTCAACTCATAGGCACTGAGCACAGCGGTACCATGGGTGGTTCGCTGCGCCACTGCGTCCCGCGCTTGCACTACCAGAGCTGATACCAGTTCCGTCGAAACCTCTTCCAGAACCAGAGGGAGGTCGGAATAGGGGCGTTCGAAGCGGCTTGCCCAACGGTTGACTCCTGATTGGAGGTCAACCAGCTGAACGGCCAGCCGAAGTTGGTCGCCAATCCTGCGAACGCTGCCCTGTACTGCAAAGTCGGCGCCAAGCGTGTCTCTGATCGTCGCCAGGTCTGCATCGCGATAGCCAAAGCTCGAGGTCCGGGCGATGACCGCCAGATCGCGAAACCGCGACATCGTCAGAATGACCTCGTCTGCCAACCCTTCGCCCAGCCAGGCTGTCTCTCCGGTCTCTCCACCGGCATCGAAGGGCAACACTGCGACCGTGGCCTGCGGGGTTCGTGCAAAGAGGGCGGCATTGGTTGGCGAAGAAAGGTAGTTCCATAGGATCACCGCTGTGACCACCGCGAACGCTACCAAACTGGCAGCCACGAGTGCCAGCCTGCTATTACGCCCGATTTTTGTCCGAGACGTGCCCGCCACATCCTCACCGAACTCAACTGGTGCGGCGAACATGTAGCCGCGCCTTGGCACTGTCTTTACGATCTTCTGGTCGGCATCGCCGATTGCTTTGCGGATATCGCGAACGCATTGCGCCAGGGCGTCGTCATTGACCGTGATGTCCGGCCAGACGATGGCCACCAGGTCGTCTTTGCTCACCACCCGTCCGCTGCGCTCAACCAGTGCCACAAGGGTGTCGAAAGCTTTTGGCCGCAGCTCTATCTGCGTGCCGCCGTCAAGTAGCGCCATGCGATCGAGGTCAAGGGTGAAATGGCTGAAGCGGAAGTAGCGGCCTGCCAAGTAACGCCCTCCATCGAGGTTACGACAGCAAAATTGTAGCCCACTTCCAGCAAAATTGCAGCGCGTCTACATGACCGGCAGCTCCTGAAATTCCAGTCTTGAGGTGTCAAAGCGCTCGCCGCCAGAAACAGGAGATCAAGCATGAAACGTTTCGTACTCGCCCTTACCCTCACTGCCTTCGCGCTGCCTGCACAAGCAGAGAGCCTCAAGGAGCAGCTTGTGGGTACCTGGGAACTCGTCTCGCTCACCGTGAACCAGGGGGATCGCAAGATCGACCTGTTCGGTACGGCACCACGCGGCATCCAGGTCATGACCGCCGACGGCCATTTTGTGAACGTCATCACCCGCGAGAGCCTGCCACTCTATGCGGGGGCCAATCGCATGCAGGGCACGCCCGAGGAGTATACGGCCATCGGCCAAGGCTCAAACGCCCTCTATGGCACCTGGGAAGTCGACGAGGAGGCCGGCATCGTCACCTTCAATGTCGATGTCTCGACCTTTCCAAACTGGGAGGGAGAGAAACAGCGTCGCCAATTTACCATCGAGGGCGACACCTGGCGATACGTTAACCCGATGACCGCCATAGGGCCGGGCAGTGTGGATGTTGTTTGGACCCGCAAGCCATCCGCTGCGGAACTCGCCGCCGACCGAATGGCAGCCGCTGTCGAATCCGACGTCAACTATGGTTGGGGCACGGCCGAGGTCGCTGAGTAGTGAAAAACAAGGTGAGTTCAGGGACCGGCACAGGCTATCTACCGGCCGGCCCCGCGTCTGTCGACATCCAGCACCGCTAGCTGGAGCAGTAATATCGACCTAATCACACTTATTGGTGGAGCGGCGAGAATGCGAACCTCGGATTTGGATACAGTGCATCGGTTCTGGTTTGGGCCGCTCGCTGATTTTCAGGCGTTCAACGCTGATCGTATGGCGCTCTGGTTCGCCGGCAAAGCTGATGATGAAATAGCCCGGCGATTCTCGGAGACGCTCAAACAAGCTGAATCCAGCACGATTGATGCCCTTGCCCTTAGCCGATCGCAACAGGTCGGCTTGGTGGTTTTGCTCGACCAATTTCCCCGCAACATCTTTCGTGGGCAACCAAAAAGCTATGCGTTCGACAACAGGGCGCGGCACGTGGTGGATACCATCACCTTAGGCGGAATGGACGGTTTCAAACTGGTTGAGCGCGCCTTTCTGACGATCTGCCTAGGTCACAGTGAGCGCCTGGACGACCAGATCCGCGCGATGCGGCACTTCATGAACGACATCAAACCTCATGCGCCGCCTGACAATCCGCTTTATCGGGCGGGTGCTGTCCGGACGGCGCAATATCTCGACATTATCACGCGGTTCGGGCGATTTCCGCACCGAAATGGCATATTGGGTCGGAAGACGACGATCGAGGAAGCCCAGTTTTTAGTCGAAACTCAGCTCGCCTCTGTTTAGATATGCATCATCCACGAACGCAAATTGTTCGAGTGATTCACCAGCGGTGCTTGACCGCAACTCTCGGAGCCAATCCGCCGCGCTGGTAACGGTCCGGGGACAACTGACAGGCGAGGGTACTATTGGCGGCACCAGACTTTTCAATGCCGCGCACGCCACGGTTGGCGCAGCGTTCCACTTCTAGTGCATGGTCAAGATGACAATGAGGTCCGCTTAGGCGGGCCTCTTTCCGTTTCATGAGACTTCTTGGCGGACTCAGTTCACAAAAGACGACCATGTAATGGCTGCAATGGGGGCAACATCTGGCAATCGGCAATGCGCCCCATTCCGACCGCTCAGGCTGTGGTGGCGACTTCCCGAGAGCTGCCGGTCTGTTTGTGAGTAGCAGACACCTGCCTTTTGTAAGGCCGCCATGAACCAGGCGCCGGTGCCCTGCGTTGCCGACAAGAGCATTCTGCAAGGAGCTAGACATGGATGATCTTTGGCAAAACGAGCGCCGCCTCTGGCAGGAAGGAGTTGGTGCGTACGAAGAGCTTATGGGACCCGAATGCGTGATGGCATTTGCGTCGATGGGGATCATGGCTAGATCAGAAATCATCGACAGCATCCGTGGCGCCCCCAGATGGTCAAGCATAGACATGACTGACACTACGCCAACGGGGCCGGCAGGCAATGTTTCCATCATTGGTTATCGCGCGCTAGCGACGAGGCCAGGAAATGAGCCTTACGAAGCAGCCTGCACATCGACCTACGTCGCAGTCGACGGACGTTGGAAACTTGCCCAACACCAGCAGTCGGCAGTCCAGCGGGCTTGACTAGAGGCTTCTATCGAGAACTCAAACGGCCAAGCTTTAATGCGGCGGTCCAAGTCAAAACTCCAACTCTGGTCTACCCTTGGCTGGGGTTGGGCAGCGCCCACAGCGATAACTCCCTGGTCGGCTCGAGTGCCGATTTCGGGGTCATTCGTGGCATCTCTGAACTTGGTCATGAGCCATTCGCCACGTCAATTTCGAACTTCGCCAGCAGCTATAAGGCATTTGTAGTCTGGTGCTGACCGGCGGGAATGGGGTCGGCTGGCGACAATCGGCTGAGCGCCCCTTTCCGGACATTGGTGCTGTCTCGGCCGCATCCCGAGGGTAGTCGGTCCGCTTGTGCCGACATACGGTCTTCGGCGGGGGGCGGTCCGGTTTGGAACCTTGCGCTACCTCAACCTGACGACAAGCGGTATCGTCAACTATTGTTGACGATACCAAGTGCGTCAACTAATGTTGACGCATGAATAGTCTCGACAAACGCTCCGTACCCAAGGATCCCGAGCAGGCACTGGCCGCTGTTGTGGCGCTGCGCCACCTTGCAGACAAGGTCGAGGCAGAAGCGGTCTCCAACGCGTTGAGGCAAGGTTGGACCTGGTCCAGAATCGCGCAAGCCCTGGGTATCAGCAAGCAAGCTGCTCACAAGCGCCTTTCCGTCTTCGCCCCTCCCAACACTCCTCAATGAAAGCGCGGCAATGTTCAATTCGTTGATGACCAAGCTCCGGGATGCCCGGACTATCAAAACTCTATGCGAGCTGGCCGAAGCGCACGCGCTACGCGATCAGCAGCAAAAGCCCGGCGCCGAACACTTCCTTTTGGCTGCACTAGACTTGGAGGACGGCACAGCTCGCCTGGCGCTTTCAAGAGCAGGAGCGGCCCCGGAGGGCCTGCACAGTGCGATCGAGCAACAGTACCGCGAAGCGTTGGGTTAGCTCGGCCTGCCTACCGATGTCACTGACCGGCCACCGGTTTCCTCTGCCAGCACCGCCGCTCGTGGTGTCTACTCGGCTTCCGCTTCAGGACAAGACGTCATGCAGGGGCTGGCGAAGGCCCGCGCGCAGCACTCGCCGCTCCTAGGGAGCCATATCGTTGCCATCGTGGCCGGCATGCCCCACGGCGTTGCAGCGCGGGCGCTTCGGTGCATGGGCGTTGACTTGGATGACCTACGGCTCACTGCTGAAGCGGTCTCTCGTGAGCGGAAGCGAGCCTGAAGATCTTTTGCCGTTTCCAAAGGCTGCCGCCTCGAAGGGGCCCCACTCGCGACCCAAACGGGGTGCGAACCGTTCGGGCAGCGCCGGTGGTGCAATGTCCAAGAGCCGCCAATGAGGCTGCTTCAACGGGAGATGCCGTTCGAGGGCCATCCCTTGAGCCTGCGTCCCGCCGATACTCGCTACGAGTGCCTTTTGTGATCAGGACGGAACCTTGCGTTTACTTGTAGGTCAGTACCGTAGGGAGTTCCAGCCAGTTGGGCCATTGCCTACTGAAGGAGTTGTTCAGTGGACGACTTGGACCTGTTTGCCGATGATGGCGACGCTGCGGAGGCCGCAAGCCTAACACAACAGGCTATCGTCGATACGCAGCAGAACCTTGGCAAAATGCTCGATCTGATGCCGATTGGCCTGCTGATCCACACGCAACAGGGGATCGTCTTTGCCAACCGCCAGGCGTGCAGCTTCCTACAAGCTGAACCCGCCATTCTGCGTGGCCAACACCTGCTCGATTACGCCGCAACCGGCGACGTCGATGCCGTTTCACACGCTCTACGATTGACGTTCACCGATCCCGATTCCAGCTTCGACATCGATTGTGCCATCGAGCGTCCGGATGGCAGCAGCCGATTGATGAAGCTGACGACGGGGTCGCTTCCTTGGGCCGGCAACCCCGTCATTCAAGTCCTGATGCAGGACATCACCGATCAGAAGAGGGCGGAAGTCTCCCTTCGCCAGATGACAATTACTGACGAACTGACGGGCGCCTATAATCGCCGACACGCGCTCTATGAGGCCGGGCTGCATTTTGACTCGGCCGTCGCCGGCAGAGCACCCCTGAGCATCGTGATGCTCGATATCGACCACTTCAAGCGGGTGAACGACACCTACGGACATGATGCGGGCGACTGCGTCCTCAAGGCACTTGCCAGGCTTGCTCACCAATTCCTGGCCACCAACACCAAGCTGGACTCACCTCTGTTTGCCCGGTTTGGCGGCGAAGAGTTCCTCTTTCTTCTGCCCGGCGCCGGCGACCAGAGCGCCTTTGAATTCGCTGACGCCTTCCGTCAGCGCGTTGCAGTGACTGCCATAGACCTGCCAGGCACGAAACTGAAGGTAACACTATCGGCAGGGACAGCTGGATTTCGAGCGGGCGACACCAGCTTTGATACGATGCTTAAGCGCGCCGACACGGCCCTCTACATTGCCAAAGCGGAAGGCCGCAACCGGGTGTGTCCGTCCGATTGATCTTTCTAGGTCACGTTGCTATCGCCGGGGCATTCGTCCAGACCAAGAAGATGTCGCCCGCGGATCGCTCGCAACGCTGCATGCAGGTTTGCGGACTGTCGGTCCCGATTCGGTCACTTGCGAAGCTGGCGATGAGGGCAGGGGGGCTGCCACAACCCGCCGGTCGACTGAGCGCCCCCTTCCTGCCGTTCAGGCTGCCAGTTCGATTTCCCGTAAGCGGCCGGTCCGCTCTGGTCCTGGCAACGTCGAGAACGAGGTGGGTACCCGCCCGGCGGCAAAGTGGCGGGTGGGGAGCGGACGGGCGACGATCGCGACCCCGACCGCTGCTTCAACCAGATTGCGGTCAGAGAACGCCAACTCGTGCATCATTTATTCGTCACCCACTATATCTGTCAGACCTGGGAAAATTGCCAATGGTCAGTTTCTTAGCCCCTGGCATTTAGTGATTGAGCGGGACCAGTATCGCGTTCATTAAATCTGGAGAAGCGAGAGCATGTCCTCCGCACCGCCATGGTATGTCAGCCGGCCACTCTTGCTGGCCCTTATCGTTCTTGCTGTGCTCGCTTTTGTCGCGCTCACGACAGGTCCTTCCTTCTACAGGACTTACGTCTCGGACCACGCAGAGGTTACCTTCGAAGTTCGCGCCGAATTTGAAGTTCATGGACAAGTCTACTCCGGTGACGCCGTGTGGAACGGGCAGCTGTCGATCGCAAAAATACCGACAACCTCAGCACAAGATCCTTTTGTGAGGGGCGAAGCGCTCGCACTTAGAGGTGGTCCGGACCCCCTCATCATGCTTCGCCGGGCAGAAGGCAAATGGTCTCATCGGGGCTACGGTCTTTTTCCGTTGCTATGCGCCCCCCCAAACCAAAGAACGGCATCTTTGAATGGCTGCGATCCGAGTTTGAGGGCCCGTGCGACGTGCAAAGCGACCACTATTTCGCTCCGCCCGAATTGGTGCGTTTCTCAAACATCTTTGATCCCGCCAGCATAGAACGGGTGCCTTACGTAATAGCACCATTCGGGCAACCTTGCGCCGAAATCTGTTTGCGTCTCATACGCGTCACCAAAACAACAAAGCCGTTGACTTCGCACATCTTCGATGTCCTGCCGTGGCTTCCAAAATCGGGGCAGGATAGATTGGTAGTCTCGCCCGAAATCACTAACGAACCCGACAATAGTTCAGAAGATATATATAGACTTATGGACTTCATAGCACATTAGTGAGAAGCATTCGGTGTGGGCCACGGTGAATGGCCATTTGGGTGTCGAAATCCGTCGGTCGACTGGGCGCCCCATTCCAGCCGTTCAGCCTAAGCTGGAGACTTCCCCAAAGCGGTCATCTGCATAGTCGAATAGGTCGGCGTCGATCGTTTGGCCGTGTGCTCCGCAGTTTCGGATTGGACTGCACCAGCGCCGCACGGACTGCAGGTTGACCACAAGGGAACGCAATCCGGGACGCGACGGCCGTCCACGAAGCCATTTATGAACTTCAGAACGGTTCTGGTCATCGCCCTTCGTTTTCGCCGGGAATGACGCACTCATTTGGCGCCGCAATGGTCACCCCCTACAAGCGACGGTTAGCCGACCGCGCTCTGGAAACTATTGCAGGAGCCTGATTTTATTGCAAATTCAATTGTTTCGTGAATTTACTCGCAAGGTACTTTGTTTATGATATGATTTGCCGCCAATAACTAGAGAGTATTCCGCATTTACAGGAACGGAGGGAGTCGTGGTGAGAAATTTTCTACTGTCAGCCATTGTATTTACTTCGCTTTTTAGTGCCGCGTTCGCTGGTGGAAGCATTGGGCAAGGGAGTAGGCTCATCCTTGCAACTTATTGGGGCGACGATGCCGTCGCCCTCCTCGACTTAGAGGCCGAAGAAGGCCACGAAGAATTGTGGCGCTTGGACACGCTTGCGGCAGCCGGCTGCGCCAAACCGTACGATATCAGATCGGGTATCAGAGGGGACGAAGCATACGTGAGCTGCAGCGGCTCGAATAAGGTCGCAATTATCGACGTGGTAGCTCAGCAGGTTAAGGCGACGATCGAGACAGGTTCGTCACCTCGCGATCTAATAGTCTTCCATGGAGGCAATCGTCTCATAGTTGCCAATTCAGGGAGTGATACCGTGTCAGTCATCGATCTCGATGGTCGACGCAAATTATATGACGTCTCGGTTCCGGGGCAGCCATATGGCGTTGCTGTAGGCAGCGACGGCGGGACGGCGGTTGTCACGGGTTGGGCTAATGGAACGCTCAACTTCCTTACGCTGGCAGAAAACTCTGGTGAGCTCGTTGATACCGTTGAAGTTGGTCTTCTGCCCTACACAGTCGTCTTAGCTGGTGAACCGCCTCGCGCCTTCGTTGCTGCTAACGGCAGCCAGCGCGTCGTTCAGGTGGATATCGAAACTCGGGCGCCAATAAGCGAGATTGAAGTAGGTAGGAATCCCTGGAGTATCGCAGCCAGCAACGACGGCGAAAGCCTGCTGGTGACGAACAATCGTTCGGCGTCGCTATCGTTGCTAAGAACAGGAGCGGCCCCAGCAGCCAACTCAGAGATGTCGAACATCCTGATCAGCGCTGGAGCTCAGGAACACGATGGAGGTGGAGAGACCAACCGTGCACCCAAAAATGCTGCGCTAAGTCTCGACGGCTCCGAGGGAGTGTTTACCGACTTGGCGAATAATCAGATCGTAAAGGTAGACCTCGAAACTGGCTCGATCATCAGAGTGATCGACGTCGGCAAGGCTCCTTACGGGATCGAGTATTTGCGCTCAGATGCGCAATAGAGCACGTATCACTTGGTCCGTTGGCTTAGCTGGGTTGGCGCTTCTCCCGGTTTGGGCTGCGGAGATCTCGGGCCCCGAAGGGTATTTCGGCGCACCAATGGCCGGCATTTCCGAGTCGGAAGCTCTAGCATTTGACAGGGGTTTCCAGATCTTTGCCCGCGCTTGGCCCAGCGAACGAGAACAAAGAAACGCCGAGAGCTGTGTCACGTGTCACTCCCTTCCGATGCCGGGTGGCTCTGGAGCAAGCCAAGAGACACTGGTTTTGGTGGATGCCCAAACGGGTATCCCTCATCACGTTGGAGATGGCAGAAGCATCTCCATCCAGGGCGCCCTGAGGAGACCTCCACCACTCTTTGGTTTGGGGCTCTTGGAGTTCTCTGACGGTTTGGAAAACGCAGCACGGTTCGGCTCGCGGGGGCAGACGGCGTCGTTGCATGATTTTGTATTCGCCGCTTTTGCTTTCGAACTCGGCGTTTCAACCTCGAAGCACTGTGTCACAGCTTCCCCTTGTCGGCCGGGCATAAGCGATGCTCAGGTCAATGATGTGGTGACGTTTCTTCGTTTTCTGTCACCGCCGCCGGCGCGCTCCGCCGGAAAAGGTGCAGAGCATTTCCGCAACTTAAACTGTGACAACTGCCACACACCTATTTCCCGAACAGATTTCGACGCGCCCCTATCGCTCGCGGGCATGACATTTGCGGCTTACACCGATCAGAAGTTTCATTCTCTCGGGCCATCGCCGAAAATCGTGACACCGCCTCTGTGGGGATTATCTTCGGTGGGACCGCCATATTGGCATGACGGTTCCGTCGGAAGCATTGAGGAGACAATCCTGGCTCATGGCGGAGAAGCGGCGGAGGCTCGAGCCGGATTTCTCAGAATGACGCAGGCCGAGCAGGAGGCACTGTTGGCCTTCCTTCGTTCTCTCTGACTGCCAGTAAGTGAAACATGCGCCCCATCGCCGCCGTTAGGGCGGACTTTGCCTAAATCCAGAAGCGGACGCTATGGCTACCCATACAGCGGCCGGGCCGGGGTGACTAAAATGGCTTTTATTCTAGAACCCAGCCGGGCATTAACTACTTGTGTGCTTGTTTTGTTCTAAAGAATCGGTAATCCTTTCGAAATGCCGCACGCAGCCAGCGTTTCGCTTCTCTCCTCGCTTCTCCAACCGGACAATGACGCCCGGCCGACTTTCCTGTTTGGCGCCGGTGCTTCGTTCTCCTCCGGTATCCCGCTCGCTGCCGAGAGTGTCAGGCGACTTGCTAAGCAAGCCTATTGCGACCGCGTCCTTGGCGGAAAGACGCTGCCCGAGCAGATCAAGTTATCCGAATGGATGGCGTGGCTTCAGAGGCAGCAATGGTTTATCGACGATGATGCACGGCTGGCGGAAAACTTTCCCCTTGTCATCGAGCACTTACTAAAGCCGGAAGCCTATCGGCGGGCGACCTTGCTTGAGCTCATCGCGCTCCGCCAAGAGCTCGGCGACGGATATCGTGCTATAGCTGAGCTCGTCCTGCGCGGTCTCGCCGGTACGATCCTCACGACCAATTTCGATATCTGTCTTCCCAAGGCGCTGCATGACAAGCAGCCACACATCCGACACGTCGCGGAAGTGAACCGCAGCCCGAACGACTTCAATGAGTTCTCGCTCTTCGCCCGTGCACAGATCGTCTGGCTACACGGCAAGGCCGAGCAATACACGGACCGCAATCTCATCAGTGAGACGCAGGCTCTAGATCCTACGCTCGTCCAGAAGCTAACGCCGCTTTTGGAAGCAACGCCACTTATCGTCGTCGGCTATCGTGGCGCTGAGCCGTCCATCATGGAATCGCTGCTTGGCGAGAGAACCAACATCCCGTTCCGCCACGGCATCTATTGGTGCAAACGCGCAGGCGACGAGCCGCACCCGAACGTTGAGCGCCTTGCGATGCGACTCGGGGGCAACTTCCAGTATCTCGACATCAACGGGTTCGACGAGCTGTTGTCTGACCTCAATCGTAACCTTGCCGGCGTCCAACGCTTCGCACCGCAGCCAATTGAGACGCGCCCGCAGTTCGACGATCAGCCGGTGGCGGAAGCAACTTGGGGCGACGTTGATGGGGATCTCGCCCTTACGACGCTGCGAAACTACTGCACTAAGCTAAAGCGCGGCTCTCTCGACTCCCAAAAACTGCAACCGCTGATGCGCGAGCTTGGATTGCTCGTGCAAACCGCGAACGGCGAGCGCCCCAGTGCCGCCTGCATTTTGTTATTTGGGCGAGAGCCTAAGCGATTTTTTCCTCAAGCCATCATCGCCGCCACGGTGGCTGGCAAGAAGCGCCGCATCTTCGATGGCAATCTGCTCAGCCAGCATACCGCCCTGCTGGAATGGTTCGAGCAAGAGGCAGTCAACGCACCGATCAAGGTCAAAGGCAAGCGGCAACACGAAATGCGGACGCCTTATCCGGAACGTGCTGTCTCCGAACTGCTGACCAACATGATTGTGCACCGCGACTACGCGATACCAAAGCCGTCGCATGTAGACGTCATTCCAAACCATGCGCTGCGCTTCATCAACCCGGCAACGCCGCTACCCCAATCAACGACCCACCTCACCTTGGGGCCAGACGGTGGCTTTGAGCCTGTCCCCGAGTTTAGTGATCTTCGTAACCGCGCTTTGTGTGACGTGTTCTTCGGTATAAGCGCGATGGAACGAGCCGGCACCGGCTTGATCGACGCTCGCGATCTCTCAACGCAGCAGGGCGGTGCGGCAAACTTCGCTTACCCGCCGGGCGAAGACAGTTTCGTGGGTGAGCTTTTCCGGCTTGAAGCGTCTGCCGGATCGACCAGCGTAGGGCGCGACACGCGGCCAATGGGCACTTATGTCATCAACCTCCTGCCCTTCGCAGCAATTCCCGATCAGATGACGCACGTTGAAATCAATGTCTCAAGCTGGAGCGAGATTGAGCGCAAAGTCCCGTTGAGCGAAGTAAGCACCTTCCTGTTCGAAGGCCGTTCCGGCGATCTTTGGACATTCATGCCGGAGGTGTTAGTCAACTCTCTGTTCGGCCCGGTTGCGAAGGGACCGGCCCGCACGATCCCGCTGGCCGAGGTGGAGACGGACAAGGTTCTTCACGCCAAGTTTTCCTGGCTGACTCGCAAGCACTTCGAAAACTATCTCAAGCAGTTCGAAGGTGTTGGCTTGGTGATTGAGAAGGACAAGAAAGGGCGGCCCGCACGCCGCGCGTATTTCACCGCCCTCAAGGGAAACAACCGTCCGATAATCTACGACACCCCGAACCGCAAAGGGGTCCGGCGCGATGTCGTCAAGCGACGCGGCGAAGGCCATAAAACCTGGTTCGAATGCGAGGGGTTTGGCTATGAGGTCGTCCGGCAGGCGAATCTGTGGGGCGTTCGCATCAAGCCATTCTATATGTTCGCCAAGCGTGACGGTGTCTCACCGCTCCCGGGGTACATGCGGACGAGCAAAGCCACACGGCGCATCAAATTCGATCGCAACGCCAATGTAGAGAGCGACCTCGTTTTTTGGGGGCGCTTCCTGTCCCAAGGTTCGCAGACCATCAACATTGGTGGTCGCCACGTTGACGATCTTTTGCTTGAAGGAGGATTTTTCACAACCGACGTTCAGGAAGGAGGACTGTCCAATGGCATTGCCACTCAAAATCGACGTTCTGCCTGAGCCGTATATCGAGTTCGCAAACGCGGGGCGCCATGTCGATCCGCGCCGCGGCCTTGCCGAAAACGGCCCTGCGGACAATCATGGCCTTCGCCGCATCCGTGTCGGACTTGTCGGTCTTCCCGAGGACATTGAGGCAAGCCATGCGTGGATCAAGCGTATAGGTGCCTTCGCCCCGGCGTATGAGAACAACTCGCACCGCTTTCGCGACTGGCCCGGGCTCAAGGCAGCGTTGAATTGCGAATTCGTGATCGATGACGCGGTTATCCGGCCGATCGAGCCCGCGATATACAACGCATTGTTCAGGGACGCCCTGACTGGAAGGTCTTTCAACGAGCTGGTCGAGTTGTTCGATGGACGCATCAGTAGCCTCTTTGGGGATGAAGCCCCTGATTGTGTCGTCGTCTGCATCAAGCCCGAACTTGGCGATCTTCGCGTCGCGAACCCCGGATTGACACCCGAAGAGCGGAAGGCGCTTGAGGTGCTCCGTGCGGAAGAAGAAAGCGATCAGCTAGCCCTCTTCCAGCCCTCGCCCGATGAGCTCAAAGCCGCTGAAGCGCTCTACACAATGGCGGACGATCTGCTCTTTCGCACATTCTATCGTGCCATCAAAGCGAAGACGATGACGCATGATGAGGCGGTGCCGATCCAAATCCTCCGACGGGATACGGTTGATCGGCCGGATGACAAAGGCCAAAGCTTTGCAACGCGCTTCTGGAATTTCTCGACATCGCTGTACTATAAGGCTCGCGGCATTCCGTGGCGCCCCACGGACCTGCCAAAGAATGTGTGCTTCGTCGGCGTATCCTTCCACCACATGAAGCGTCGCAGTGGCCACCTTGTCTACGCCAGTGTGGCGCAAGCGTATTCGACGGATGTGCAGCCCTTCGCGTTGAAAGGCGCGAATATCGATCATGATCAGCGCATCGACCGCCAACCCTATCTCAACGAAGCGCAGGCCAGCGGCCTCCTTGAAGACGTACTGAACCAGTATTTCGACCGCGCGGGCGTCATGCCCGACCGCGTGGTGATCCACAAAACAAGCGGGTTTCAGGAAGAAGAAGTCGCAGGCTTCAAGAAGGCAACGAAGGATCGCGTTGCGACCGTCGATTGCGTGTGGTTACGCTCGACTTCTTTTCGGATGGTACGCAAGGGCCTCGAAGAGCCTTGGCGCGGGACGCTTTGCACGCTCGCCGACCAGGCCTACCTCTTCACCGCGGGCTATGTGCCTTGGTGGAACGAGTATCCGGGCATGCACATCCCGGCCCCGCTCGAGATCGGCAGCGCTGCCCCAAGCGACATGCGGGAACGCTCGAAGGAGATTCTTACCCTTACTAAGATGAACTGGAATTCGAGCGAAGGGATTTCGCGCCTTCCGATTACACTGTTGTTCGCGCGACGGGTCGGCGAGCTGATGAGCGAGCTGTCGGATAATGCGACTCCGAAATCGTCTTATCGCTTCTACATCTAGCGAAAGCCCACCGTCGCAATGTCACGGCGCGGCAGCGGCGGTTGCGGCCGCTAGCGCTGAAGCTGTGGCATTTAGCGCCGCATACCAACGGCTATGCCTCGATAAAGGTCAGATACCAGCGAGTTTATTTGCGTCATTGGAGGCGGTCAGCATATCGACAGGCTAGGGATCTATTGCGCCGCCATCACCGGGAGCCTTCCAATCTTATGGCGCGCGCTCTGCCGTGGCGCTATGGCATCAAGCCAATTTACCTCGAGCGGAGAGGAGCTTGTCAAACATCTCTTCCAGCGCTGTGCTGGGATTTAGAGAGTCCGAAACGATCGGATGGATGCCGCGGCTTGCCAATACCCGCTCGCGAACGGGGTCCGGCCGTAGCAGAAATATGAAGCAAGGAGGCCGTTGCGCCACGAAGCCGGCTTTCTCCCACATTTTGTGGAGCCGATATAGAAGCAGGCGCATGTTTAGATCGTTCAAACTGTAGCCGACGAACAGTATGCTGCGGCTCAAAACGTCGGCTCGAAACTTGATGTCAAGCGGAGCTTCGAATTGTAGCCGCTCGAAATAATCGGACTCAGTTACTACCAGAGAGTCGTCATCGTCGAAATCCCCGTGGAACTTGACGATCTGTGTAGCGTCGGGCAGTGCGTTGGCGACGTCGAGCACCGACTTGATCTTGCTGAAACGCTTGCCTTTGAGTTCATGAATGCGCTCGAGGTTCCGATCGTAGTTGGTCGTGTAGATTAGCGGAAAGTCGAGTTCGACAATTTGATCGTGTATACGCGACTGCAGCAGGCGATCGTCGGGAACGTGCCAGCTCCGATCCATCCAGCTACGGAGTTCGCCGATGCTACTGCGTTCCAGTTTATAGAACTCGGCGATCTGCAGATGGTCGGCGCCCTCCGGCACCAGGACTTCGGGATCGTAGCCGAGTTCGCTCGCCATGTGGCCGATCAGACTTGACCAGCTCGGCAGACCCAAGGGAACCGACAGCCCCGCTCCGGCGAACAAAACGACTTTCTTTCGAGAGACCAGATCCGCGAGCTCGTCAATCATGCCCGCTACCCTCTAGGTGAGCGGCGAACGCGTCCAACGCTCGTTTCCTCATCGAAATTTCGTTCTTTTTCTCGCCCATTTCTGCGAATGTCTGATCATGTCCCTGCGGGATGAATACGCAGTCCCATTGGAAACTGTCATCACCTCGAGGTTCCGGAGCGATGGTACCGTCGATGGCGCCTTCGAAGTGGAATATCTGCTGTCCGTTACAATACCCGATCTGGGTTTTAGCCGTCACCGATCCGCCCCCGAACAGGCGCGCAACCCGTTCTTTTTGCAGAGTGTCCCAAAACACCTGCGTGAGGCCTCCCGGGAAACCGTTCAGTTCCGTGAGGAATAGGCACGTCTGTTCTACGAACACGGGTTGACCCAGAAGGCGGAAGGCCCGCAGCGTCTTGTTGCGCACGATAGCCTGCACATCGTCGGACTGCAGTTCGTCGAGCGGAAGGTGTACGGCGACGAGTTCCACGCCCACGGACTTTAAAATAGTGGACGCCTCTGCGATCTTGTGTTCGTTCCTGGATAGAAATCTGACACGCATGTCCAAACTCCGCGCGGGATCACGCCGACAACCTTTTGCCACCGTTACATATTCGAAAAGAAAGTGTCGATGATCGATCTGCACGTGCACCTACGTGGCACCATCACCCCGACGATGGCCCGTATACTTGCCGAAAGGAATTCGATGAGCCTCGACGCTGTCCTTTGGTCGACGAAAGGATATGGGTGGCACGACTTCACCTCCTTCCTACGGGTATACGACCATATCGCGTCGGTCGTCGTTACCGCTCGAGACCTCGAGGAAGTCGCTTATGACTATCTTTCTAGGTCCGCACAACTTGGCACGACCTACGTCGAGTTCATGCTTTCGCCGCCCGACTTGATGCGTGTGGGCGTAGCCTTCGATGATCAGCTCGCGGCCCTGTCTGCCGCGCGTGGTCGCGCGCTGGAATCCCACGGCATCGATTGCCGAATGATCGCCACGGCAGTTCGGCATTTAGGACCTGAGGCCGCCATACAAGCGGCGACAATAGCGGCTGGTCGTCGAGACGACATACTCGTCGGCTTCGGCCTAACTGGTGATGAGCGGATGTTCGCTGCAAGCGATTTTAAGGAAGCGTTCCGTATCGCTCGATCAGAGGGGCTGCGGGCGACGGCCCATGCCGGAGAGCATCTCGGGCCGGATACCATAATCGAGGCGATTGAGGCGCTTGGTTTGGAACGCGTGGGGCATGGGATCCGAGCAGTCGAATCGGAATCGGTGACTCGTCAACTGGCTTCGGAAAAAGTGCCGCTCGAGTTGTGTTTGACGAGCAATCTCGCCCTTAATCTATATCCCTCGATCGGCGAGCATCCGATTGCTCGATTGGCCGCGGCAGGATGCGTTATGGTGCTTGGAACAGACGACCCTTCGTTCTTTTCGACCGATATCGCGACGGAGTACAAGCTGGCGGTGGGCGCAGGGCTGTCGGCGCTAGACATCACCGCACAGGCAAATGCGGCGTCTTTCCGGGAAGTATGATCGCCTCGGTGCCGGCTTCTGGGCCCGAAACGACGCAGATGTTCGCTTTCCAAGCTAGGCACTTAACATGACCAAAATGCAATCGTGAGGGGCCGGTAACATCGCGTGACTGTAACGGCGGCTTTTGGCTCTCGTCGTCCAAAACTGGACGGTCGGGAAACGGCCCCTAATCTGCCTTTCCACCGAGCTCGGCTAATGACCATAAGGGGGCCGCTTGCGGAATGGCAGGTTTGAGTCGCCGCACCATGGAAGCAGCCATTGCCCGGGAAGCCGATTAATGTTCGTCTGGGGCCAAAATCAGACCTCATTGAATGAGTCGGTGATGGACCGCTGTTCTTAGAACCATGCGAAGGTGGAACAGGCCTGACTAAGCGTGACCGAAGGCACAGGGCCAAACATGCCGCCGAAGGTGTGTCAGATGTTTGAGAGAGAAGGTGGGCCCAGTAGCGCCCTCTGGGCGCGCCAATGATGATTGCCGTCATCCTGGCATTTCGGATGGATCAACATGCTTGTGTCTTATAATTTGTTCGGTATGGATCAGTAGCAGTCTGCTTCAGGGATTGCGCAACTGTCGATCATGAACCTCACAGGGTTCTTTCCAGCTGAGAGGGAGCCTGGTGGTTTGATCGAAGACAAACGCCGGATAGTGGGTGACCAATCTCGCGAGGCCATCGACGCACTTGGCGGCTACATATATCAGTTGTACCAGAGTGCATTTGCTTGGGTTGATCTCAAAGGGGACCACCTTCTGTTTCTTGAGGTCGCGGAAGACTATGCGACTCTAGCGGAATCGGTGCTGACTGGCGTGCAAGTGAAGCGCACAGCAGCAAATATCACGATAAACGATAGTGGTGTCGTCAAAGCGATTGAATCTCTTTTTCAACTTGCAGACGCGAATTCCAAGAGTGAGGTGCATGTACGTTTCCTGACGACCTCCGACATAGGACTAGAACGGAGAATTGAGGATCGCGTAGGTGGGCAGCCGACCCTTAAAGCCTGGCGCTCCTTGGCAAAATCTGGCGATCTCTCTGAGCTCCGCGCAGTACTAGCTCGCTCAGGGGTATCCAAGGCGACAAAGGACGCAATAGCTGAGCTTAGTGACCGTGAGTTTCGTACGAAGGTACTGCGACGAATACACTTTGATTGCGGTGAACCGTCGAGTGAGGTCCTCCGTCGTGATCTATCCAACGCATTAGGTCGAGTGCTTCAGGAAAATGGCGGGCGCCTAACTCAACTAGACGCTTTTGAGGCTCTGGTGCTGCGGAAACTGCTGGAGACAAGCGCGGCTCTCGGCCAGCGTGTTTTAACTGTTCTCGATTTCAATAAGCTCATCGAACAAGTTACTCACGTCACCGTGCGGCAGGACGATTACGAGCGTCTACTCAGCAAGGCCCTCGGCTACTTGGGCGGCGGTGTCTCTGTCAGTGACGATAAAACATTGCGAGTCATTCCTGACCTGCCGCCAAACGTCCTTCCTAGGGGAGCAATAGCAGAGCGAGGCCTAAGCATCCTCGGGGTGAAGGGCGCTCTTTGGCTCTCAGCGGCAACCGGCATGGGCAAAACCATGTTGTCTCGTCTCGTCGCTAACCGGTGCGGCGGTAAGTGGGCAGCGATCAGCCTCCGGAACTTCAATGAGGGACAAACGGCGAGTTCACTCGAGCTGGCCTCTAACACTCTTTCCGCATCGGGGATCGATGGCCTGGTCGTTGATGACCTAGATGCGGTCAGAGAGCAGGATACGTTGGATGCGTTGCAGCTATTGGCCAGCGCCGCTAATCGCCTTGATGTTCTGCTCATCTTCACAGCATCCACCCCTCCTCCATCCAAGGTAGCTTTTGCCATTGGAATAGAGGCCGAGAGCTCAATCGTCGTGCCCACCTTCGATGAGACGGAAATTGCTGAACTGATATCTGCACAAGGCGGTGACCCGCTTATCTGGACTAAGTACGTGTATACAGGATCTGGCGGTGGCCATCCGCAACTCTCGGAGGCACTGGTCAGGAATCTGCGAACACGCGGTTGGCCCCTTGGTGATTTCGCCGACCTTCAGAAGCTGTTGGGAAACAATCCAGCCGTGGAAGAGGTGCGTGTAGATAGCCGTAAACGCCTGCTACGTGAGCTTGCTCCGGCGTCTTTGTCTCTCTTGGAGCGGTTGTCGCTTTACGCGGGTGCGTTTGATCGAGCCTCTGTGTTGGCCATTGCCGACACCCCGCCGCCAATAGCGCAAGCGGGATTGGTGCTAGATGATCTGGTTGGTCCGTGGGTTGACCAAGTGGATGCCACCCACTTTCAATTGTCGCCGCTTCTGTCTGGACTAGGGCACAATTCACTAAGTGCAGATCGGCAGCGGGATGTCCATTCCTCGATTGCTGTCCATCTTACCCGAGGGCGCACCTTCGACGTGAGAGCAATAAGCACGGCGGCTGTGTCTGCGCTCATCTCACGCAACAGCGGCGTGATGACGAAGATTGCGTTGGCCGTTATCACCTCGTCTGAAAAGGAGTTGCCGCTATTATCCAACCATATGATGGCCCTGCAATACTTGCGTACCGACGAAGTAATTTGGCCTGAATCTGGACAGGTCAACGCCATCATTCGAGGCGCTCAGCTACTACTTGCAAAGGGAAGAGGTGACCTTGCGGCCATTCCTCAACTGTTCGATGCAATAGTTCGAGACATCGGCGAGCTTGGCGACACGTTAGGAACCAAGTCACTTGAAGCCCTAGTTTACGTTAAGCTCCTTGCCGATGGTTCTGGTTCCAAAACCTCGATTCCCCAATTTGAAAACATTCTCAAGAGGTTGGCTGACCTATTGCCAGCTACGGAAGAGCTTATGGCAAAAGAAGGGGAGGCGGATACTGATTTTCTAAGGCCAGGAGGTGTCACTGTCATAGGCCTCGCATTCTTCATGCAGGTACAAGGCATCGGGGAGCTTGACCAACTTCGTTCTATCTTCTCGTTCCTGTCTATGTGTTCGCCGACACTGCGGGCCGATTTATTGCAGCCATTAGCTCATACCGAGTTCGAACCGGATATGATCATCCGGGGAGCGTGGCTTGCGGAGCACGCGGCAGGTACCATTCGTGCAGATAAGCATGTTGAACTGCTACTCGATTTGGAAAAGGAGGCGTCAGGTTGGGGAGTACCTTCTATCCCAGCAGCTTGCAGGAAATTTGCAGCCGTCATCGCGGATGAGTACGGACAAGATCGAGAAAGGGCCCTTGCCATTCTCGAAGAAGGCTTCAGACTTTACGGAGAAACGAACTCTGAGCTGGTTCGAGCTAAAGCAAAGGTGCATTACCGAGCTGGAGAGCACTTTGACAGCTTAAGTCTCTCGAAAAATCTCATCGAACAGAACGAAATCACAAGTTCTGTTGAAAGGGCGTTCCTGGGGCGAGATGCCGCCATAAGTGCTGAAAAGCAGGGCGACTTTGAAACCGCACGCACTTACTATCTGTATGCGCGCAACGCCGCCTTCGAATCTCTGCTGCCCGATATGAGGCCGATGGCCGTAGGACTCGGGGCCGATGCGGCCCTTGCGGCTTGGCACAATGGCGATAGAGCGACCTGCTTGACCAACTTGTCTGCATTCCTTGCAGAGCTAGAAACAGTTGACCCAAAATCATCGCTTAGGGCGGCGCACTGCAGAGCAGTGGGCCATCACATTCTGCTTTGGCTTGACCAGGAGGTCACCGGAGACCGGCGAGCCGTCGCGAATGGACAGCCGCCTGAGATTTATCCCGGCTGTGTAAGCAATCCCGACCCGCACAAAGATATTGGCGAGCATGCCAGATCCCCGGTCGACATGGGCCGATATATGTTGGCAAAAGTCGAATGTCTAAGCGGCGTTAACGTTGGCATCGCCGACTCCATAGAGGACGATTTAGTTGATGGAACGAGCATCGAGGGGCAGACACTGCTGATCCCTGCGCTGCTGACTAGAGCAATATTAAACGGGGATGAGATCAAGTTCTTCGATTCTCTACAAAGGCAACTCGCCTGGTTTGCCTATATGATGGCGAGGGGTGGAATTGCGGCCTCCTTCGATCCACTCAATCCCACGAAAGGGCGAATACCGCCACTAGACCCAAACTCTAGGCCTGCGGTCGAAAGTATGGGGCAGCTTTACTTTCTCGCATTCCTGACGTCGTGTATCCTCGAGGGCAATGCCAATTCGTTTGATGGCGCGTTGGAGAGATTGAACAAATCCGACCTACCCCCAGCCGATAAAGACTTTCGTCTAACTCTTCTCGCTGGCCAAGGAGATGATGGTTTCAACTCTCAGTTGGCAAGTTTGCTAACTGCGGCAAAAGAGGAGCTATCAGGGACGGGCCGACTAACCCCTGCGCAAATCTGGATACTCGGGCTCAGTGTTGTTCAGTTGCTCGATGGGGTGAACGAATTGAGGGCGCTAGGAGAAAAGGCCGCAAATTGGATGGTGGAGAGGTGGACAGAGGTGCTTGTTAGTCAGCGCTTTCTTCTCACTACGCCAGCAGCCTTTGAAAGAAGGATCGAAGAAGTGATTAATAGCGACTTGAAAAGCCTGCCGAAATTTTTCGAGCTTCTCAAGGCGACGTGGGGAACGGTAGAGTTCGCGAATAAATCCGGGGCCATGGATTTGCTTCGGTCCCTAGAAGAAAAGTACCGCAGTCGGTGATCCTCTCTTAGTGACGCGACAGTACGCGTGAGGCTTGCTTAGCAGCTATGTCCTCTTCGTGATGTCGCGAATTGCATGGTCCATGCTTGGCGACTACCAACGTTAGTAAGCCTTGTCGTAAATGTCTGCTTATTGAAGTGCCGTTTCATGCCTGAATGGCCGGAATGGGGCGCCTAACAGACGCGCCAAATGCCCTTCACCATTTCCTAACCAAGCGAGGTCTGCGCCCTTTTTCCTGTCGGGTTCGATTGAGACACTGCCTTGATGTCGAAGGAGAATCGCCGATGCAGCTGCGCACATTGCTTACCCTAGTCGTCGGCCTATTGTCGGCTCTGGCGCTTACAGCTCTGACCCTTGCGGCAGCAGCAAACCTCAGCACCTATCGATCGGAGACTGCCGAAACGGCCGTCAGGATCAGATCGCAGGCGCTTGGAGCCTTTTTAACGCGCAGTCTCTACGAAGAGTGGGGGCGGATTGAAAGGTCTGCGGCAAGCATCCGGGACCTGCGCGACTTCGATGCACTGCAGCAACGTGTAGACTCCATGGGCAGCACGGACGAAAAGTTGTCTTGGCTTGGGGTGGCCGCGGCAGATGGCACGGTTCTGGCCAGTAGCCGAGGCATGCTGCGGGGTGAAAATGTTGCGCAACGACCTTGGTTTCAACAAGGTCTGGTCGCCCCGTTCGCGGGTGACGTGCACGAAGCGGTCCTTCTTGCTCGATTGATGCAGTCGGAAGGCGATGAACCGCTCCGTTTTGTCGATTTTTCCGCTCCAATCCGCAATGCGGACGGCGAAGTCATCGGTGTGCTCGGCGCACATGTAAACTGGCGCTGGGTGAGAACGCTAGTTGAGGAGGCTGCGCAACTGCTCGAACTCGACGTGTTTATCGTCAACCGTGAGGGTACGATCGTTCTTTCCACAGCAGCCTTTGACGAGCGGACAGCAGACATGAACTCCATTCTGGCCGCGCGAAGAGGTGTCCGTGCAGTGTTTGAAGAAACCTGGCCGGATGGGCTGGAGTACCAATCCTTCACAGTGCCGGACCTGACCTACGCGTCACTCCCCTCATTTGGATGGAGCCTCGTCGCGCGCCTCGATCCAACCGTGCTTTCTGGCCCCCAAAAGCGCTTCCAAACGCAGCTGGTCTTGGGTGCTGTGCTCGCTACTGTATGTATCGCAACAGCCTTCGCATTGATTTCGGGAGGCATTATCCGACCCCTGCGCCGCATCGCTGGCGCTTTGTTGGCGCAGGTCAAGGGGGAGCCAACCGACTATGTCCGCGAACACCGGCGCTTCAAGGAAGTCCAGACGCTATCAGAGGTTCTCGCACGCCTGCAGTCGGATGGGGCCACTGACCGGCGCTGACTTGGCTATCGGATCGTTCCCGCGATGACGCGCCTGAGCACTCCTGCCCCCAGACCCGCCATTGTCACCGCACCTGTGCCAGGCGCTCCGCTTTGCGTATGCAGCTTTTCAACCAGAAGTTCGCGCTGATCGGCGGTCATCGAGATATCGGCCTCCACCGTTGCGCCAAGAGACTGCCTGACGCGCGCACCGAATTGCCCCACACCGGCAACGCTCATTTGGAATTCAGTGTCCAGGGGTAGCGACAAGCCGCGCAAGCGAACAGCTTCGTGATGGATGTCTTCAAGCCACGTGTTCCATTCTCGGTCGCCGGCTTTAACAAGCACGCGTTCGGGCCGCATGCGGAGGATCGAAGAGGTTCTGGGTAGTTCCACGCAGACCAGCATGGTGCCGGCCAGAACGAAGAGATTGTAGAGGGTCCAAAACAGGATAACCGCTTTCCCCTCTCCGGCGCGCGCATCAAACAGTTCATTTGAGACCAGGCCGATCAAAAGCCCAAACACCGTCAAAGCAAAGAGAAGAATGAAGCGCCGCATGATGGTCCATTGCACGACGATACCCCCTCGGGCTCCGCCCTTCATGGTTACCTTGAATGCGTGGCCCCGTGGCCTAACCAAGCCGGTTACGGCGGCGCGGGTGATATCCCAGGCGCCAACCAATTGGCTGATGTCGTTGACGATAGGGACGAACATGCCCACCGAGACGAAGTTCAGGAAAATCATTGTCGCCAGATAGTAGGGCAAGAAATAGTAGATGATGTCGGTCATTCTGGCGTCCACCACGATGGCGCCGAAATACCAGTAGAGCAGCGGAAACAGAATGCAGGCCAGACGGAATGGGAACGTGGTCAGCCAGTAAGCTGCCGAATCCAGAATGCTCCAGCGGTCCCGCCAGCGCAGCTTCTCGCGGCTGAATGGGCCGGCGCGGCTATGCACGATTTGCATCAGCCCAAGACACCAGCGTGCCCGTTGCGTGATGTATTCCTTGAGGCCTTCTGGTGCGAGGCCTTCGCTCAAAGGCTCATTGAGATAGACCGTGGAGTATCCATGCAATGCGAGAGTGGAGGTTAACAGATAGTCTTCGGTCACGCTTGCGGTTGGGAAGTCGCCGATTTCCTCGAGTGCAGCCCAGCGCACGATCGAGGAGGTGCCACAGCAGACGGCCAGCCCCCAGGCGTCTCGCGAGGGCTGCATATAGTCGAAAAAGAAGCGCTGCTCGTCGGGATAGGACCGGCTGATGCCCAGATTGTGCTGGATAGGGTCGGGATTAAAGAAGTGCTGAGGCGTCTGGACCAATCCGACCTTTTCATCTGCAAACAGCGCTAGGCCTCGTCGCAGAAAATCGCGATGGGGCACGAAATCCGCATCCAATACGGCGACAAAGGCCGGCGGACGACCTCCGGCTCGTAGCATGCCAAGGGCATGGTTGATGTTGCCGGCCTTGCTATCCCGGTTGTCCGGCCGCGTGATGTGAATGACCCCAGCCTTGCGGCAAGCCTCCGCCAGCCATTCACGCCGGCCGTCATCGAGAACATAAATGGTCTTGTTGGGATGATCGCAAGCCATCGCACCAATGATCGTCCGCTCGAGGACCGCCCATTCCTCATTGTAAGTGGCAATGAAGACGGCCGCTTCTTCCGTAGGTGCTGTAGAGCTGGCCAACAATGCGTCGACATCGGGTGTGCGGTTACGGTGCCGCGAAAGAAGGATGAAGGCGGAAATGCTCGAAACAACCGTGCCCGCCTCGATGGCAAAGAACGACCAACTGGCGAACGCATCGAGTGTCCACCCGGGGTCTGCCAAGGTCTCCGTCATGCGCCAGAACAGATAGCGAAGACTGAACCCAATAGCGGCAATCGCGACAACTATGCGAACCGGAGCAAATTCGCGGCGGAAGAACGGCAAGACACTCACAGCCACACCCAACAGCAGGATGCTGGGTGCAAGAACAACAAGCCATTCGGGCAGGACTGGCATTAGAGGCCAATCCCGCTGATAAGCTCACCGAGCCAGTTTGCTGGACCTTCGCTGAAGACCACGCGGCCAGTCTTGCCGATTGGGCAAGAGCCGCTAGTGTCCAGCAACGCACTCTCGAGGAACACCGCGTAGCCTTCGAGTTGGCGGATGGTTGGATTAACCGCCAGCGTTTCATAGACTGTTCGCGGCCCGGTGCCGGCGAGCAGGCTGACCGTCATCTCCGCAACGCCGCCATCATGAAATCGGAACTGCGCGACATCGCCCGGGTGCAGCTGGTTGTAGAGCCTTTGATCGACCGTGGCGTGAACGAATAGCGCCTCGCAGTCGGCGATTCTCGCGTACGGCTCTCCCATGGGCAGATACACCCCGCTATGGGCGGCCAGGCTCCAGATTACACCTGTGACCGGCGAACGCAGTGCGGTAGAGCTGGCGGCAACTTGCTGTCCACGCATTGCCTCGCGTGCCTCTTCGTATGCCTTCAAACGCTCAAGTGCCTGATCAAGGACCACAGGGGAGATCTCGGGATCCGCCTCATAGGCTCGCAGATCGGCAGCGGCCTGAAGCCGACCATCGAGAATCCAGGCGATTTCGCTGTTGTCGTTTTGCCGCCGCGTTGCACCGCCGATGACCTCGCCGGCAGAAATTCGGCCGCCGACCGGCGCTGTAGATAGCTGAATTGTGCCATCCAAAGGCATGCGCAAGGTAGCAAGGCGCGTATTGACATAGGCGTTGCTGCTGGACCCCACCAATTGCTCGCCAACGATGATGTAAAGAGCGAAAATAATAGCCAATAGGCCCACGATACGCAGCGCGTATTTCAAGGCAGTCTCCTACAATCGATTCTGTCCTGTGAGCCCCGCGCCACCCTCGCAAGCCGCATTGAACGATGGCTTGCAAACACTGATAAAATTGATGCGATCCATTTGATGGAGCGGCAATCCGCCAATGACAAAGTGAGCGGACTGTTGGAGTAGTCCGTCTTGCCGCGTGTCCAGAAATCCGAATTCCTGATGACGTGTATTCTTGCGGCCATGATCGTGGCTGTATTCGGCGCCCTTTGTCTTCGGGTGGCCTCCGTTGGCGGTCCGGCGTGGCTCGAAGGCCAAGAGTTTGCGGTGTTTCTCAAGCTGGCTGGTGTCACTATCGCGGCCGCTATCGCCGAAATCTGCTGGCGCGCCATTCGGGTGACGCAGGCCCAGGATCGCTAATAGCTCCAGTTCTCGAGACTAACTGATCAGCGCAGCACAGCCGGCCGCCTTCATCGCGGCCAACTGATTTCGTGTCCGCTTTTGGGCTGCCTGTTCGAGGCCTCAAATGGCTGTTTTGGGGCGCGTAGTTGCCCGGCAGGTTGTGGAAGCCCCTACCCCAGATCCCCCACGCCAGCGCCTTGGGCGGGGCCGCAAGGGGCCGGCCCGGTTCGTTCGGCAAAATTCTAAAACCAAACGACAGTCCGCCTCCGCGTCACGGAGCATTGCGAGCAGGGTGACTGCGTAGCGCCGCGAACGTACCCGGCGCACCTCTCACGCCATGAGCCTCGAAACTCGAAAGGGGCTCCAGAGGTTCTGATAATCGGCGTTCTGTCACCCGATCGAGGCGATATCCAATCTACTTGTTGAGACCCTTATTGAAGTGACCCCGCAGGAGACATCGGCGGTCACTTTGCAACGCAAAATCCCCTTCGAAATCGTGGCCCCCGAAAACTTATGAGGGGCTGGCAATGGTCCCGACCCCTCAAATAAGTTCGTCGCCCAGCCTATTTCATCGTTGGCATCTGGAATTCGGCGCCGTCCTTGATGCCGCTGGGCCAGCGCGCAGTGACAGTCTTGGTAC
>CAJXLD010000001.1 GCA_913055595.1 uncultured Altererythrobacter sp. | reverse complement strand
GCACGTTGGTGATCCCCCGCGAAGGCGGGGGGGGGGCGCAGGAGGCAGATCCCCGCCTTCGCGGGGTTTCACGATGTTCCGAACTGGACCTTCACCAGCTTGGAGAACGCATTGGCGCGGTGGCTCTTGGCGTGTTTTTCCGCAGGTTCGATCTCGGCAAAGGTCAGTTCGTCGCCATTGGCCACGAAAATCGGGTCATAGCCGAAGCCCTTTTCCCCTCGCGGGGGCCAGGTAATCGACCCGTCAACGCGGCCTTCATAGACGGCATATTCGCCGTCGGGCCAGGCGATAGCGAGTACGCAGGAAAACCATGCATCGCGCGGGCACTCTGCACCCTTGGCCTGCAGCATGCCTTCGACCTTGCCCATCGCCATGAACCAGTCGCGGCCCGGTTCGCCTTCGAACCACTGCCTCTCGGCCCAATCGGCGGTGTAGACGCCCGGACGGCCATCGAGTGCGGCAACCGACAACCCACTATCATCGGCCAGTGCGGGAAGGCCGGATGCCTCGGCAGCCGCCCGCGCCTTTATCAGCGCATTTTCGACGAAGTTTGTGCCGGTCTCGGCCGGTTCGGGAAGGCCCAGCGCGCCTGCGGAAATGCAATCCAGGCCATATGGTTCCAGGAGCGCGCCGATCTCCTTCAACTTGCCTGCATTATGCGTGGCGATGACGAGCTTTCCGGAACCGAGTTTGCGAGTCATTTCACAGCATTGCCTTGCGCAGTGAAGATCTGGCCGCAACCGATATTGGCGAGGCGCAAGAGGCGCAGCAGGCCTTCCTCGTCATAGGTCGCGCCTTCGGCCGTGGCTTGCACTTCGGCGATCTGGCCGCCTTCGATGAGCACGAAATTGGCATCCGCATCGGCGGAACTATCTTCGTCATAGTCGAGATCAAGCACCGGTGTACCCTGATAGATGCCGCAGGAAATGGCGGCGATCCTGGCGGTGATCGGATCTTCCTTGATTTCGCCGGCTTCCATCAGCTTGTCGACCGCGATGCGCAGCGCCACCCAGGCTCCAGAGATTGATGCGGTGCGCGTGCCACCATCGGCCTGGATTACATCGCAATCGAGCGTGATCTGCCGTTCGCCGAGCTTTTCGAGGTCGCAGACTGCGCGCAAGCTACGACCGATCAGGCGCTGGATTTCCTGCGTACGACCGCTCTGCTTGCCACGTGCCGCCTCGCGCGAGCCACGGGTATGCGTGGCGCGGGGGAGCATGGAATATTCGCCCGTGACCCAGCCCGAACCCTTGTTGCGCAACCACGGCGGAACCCTCTCTTCGACGCTGGCGGTGCACAGCACGCGCGTATCGCCAAAGCTGATCAGGCAGCTGCCTTCGGCATGCTTGGTAAAGTCGGTTTCGATAGTGATGGCGCGCATTTCATCTGCGGCGCGGCCGGAAGGTCGCATGAATTTCTCCGAAAACGTGATTCAAAAGGGCGTATTGCTTGCGTCGCCCTAGCGCCTAGATATGTCGCTGTCATGGCCTCACCTTCGATTACCGAACTGACAGACCGCGCACGGGATATCTTTCGCCTTGTGGTGGAGGATTACCTGGCGAGCGGTGTGCCGGTGGGATCGAAGACGCTAGCGCAGCATCGTGAGATCAATTTGTCGCCCGCCTCGATCCGGTCGGTGCTGAGCGAGCTTGAACAGCTCGGCTTGCTCGCCGCCCCGCATACCAGCGCCGGGCGTATGCCTACCGAAGGCGGCTTGCGGCTCTTTGTGGATGGCATGATGCAAGTGGCAGAGCCCACTGCGCAGGAGCGCGCGGCGATCGAGGCGCAGCTGTCGCAGCCCGGGCCGATCGAACAGGCGTTGGAGACCACCAGCACGATCCTATCGCATATTTCGGGTGCAGCAGGGATGGTCATGGTGCCGAGGGCTGAGCGCCGCATTTCCCAGATGAATATGGTCCCGCTCGACGGGAACCGTGCGCTGGTCGTGCTTGTCGGCGAGGACGGGCATGTGGAGAACCGCGTTCTCGACCTGCCCGAAAATATCGACATTTCGGCGCTGCAACAGGCGAGCAATTATGTGACAGCGCGGCTTGCGGGACGAACGCTGGGAGAAGCCATCGGCGACATCGAACGCGAGATTCGCAGCGGAAAGAGTGCGCTCAACGATGTTAGCCGCGAACTCGTCGAGCGCGGTATCGTGACATGGAGCGAGGATGCAGCGCGTCGCCCGGTGCTGATTGTGCGGGGACAGGCCAACTTGCTCGATGAAAGCGCGCTCGGCGATATTGAACGCATCCGCTCGCTGATCGATGACCTTGAAAACAAGCAGACAATTGCCGATTTGCTTGATAGCGCGAAGGAGGCGGAATCGACGCGCATCTTTATTGGCGCAGAAAATCGCCTATTTGCGCATTCGGGTTCCTCTGTCATTGCCGCGCCCTATCGCGATCGCGAGGGCAGGGTGGTCGGCGTGCTGGGGGTTATCGGACCGACGCGGCTAAATTATGCGCGCGTCGTGCCTATGGTTGATTTTACCGCCCGTTCATTGGGCAAGAGAATTGGGTAGATACGAAATTCATGAGCGAGACTGAAACAGAGACCGAAGACGGCCAGGGCCGCGATCCCGAAGTGGATAAGGAACTGGAGGGTGTTCCCGAGCAATTCCTCGACGACAGCGACGAAGAGGAAGAGGGCGAGAAGCCTGCGGATGAACTCGCCCAGCTGAAGGCCGAGCTGGAGGAGGCCAAACAGCAGGTGCTCTATGCCAAGGCCGACACGCAAAATGTACGTCGACGCCTGGAAAAGGACGTTGCCGATGCGCGGGCTTACGCGGCAACGGGTTTCGCCCGCGATATCCTCTCGGTCGCAGACAACCTCGCGCGTGCCCTGGAAACCGTACCTGAAGAAATGCGCGAACATTCGAAGCTCGAAGGGCTCGTCGCCGGTATCGAGGCGACGCAGCGCGAGTTGGAGAAGGTCTTCACGCAGCACGGCATCAGTCGCATTGCCTCCATGGGCTTACCGCTTGATCCCAACCAGCACCAGGCGATGATCGAGATTCCGCATGACGAAGCAGAACCCGGCACGATCGTGCAGGAGATGCAGAGCGGCTACATGATCAAGGACCGTCTTCTGCGTCCCGCCATGGTCGGTGTGGCCAAGAAGCCGGACTGATCAGGCAGGCAAGCGTTCTTTCGCCAGTTGCTCCACCAATTCGTCGGTCGAATGCAGGTCGGCGAATATGAAACCGAGCGAATAGAGCGTCGCTTCGTGTTCTGCATCTGACAGGGCTGCATTGCCATCGGTCACCATCAGCACGCGGTAATTGTGCTGCATCGCGTCGCGTGCGGTGCTCTCGCAGCAGCAATTGGTCAGTGTGCCGGTAATGATGACCGTGTCGATGCTCCGCTTCTGCAGTTCGGCATGGAGTGGACTGGCATTGGCGGAAAAGGCGCTGAAACGGCTCTTTTCGATCATGACGTCTTCGTCCGAGACATCGAGTTCCGGCCACAACTGCCAGTAATGCGCGCCTTTCGTGAAGCCGTCGGAATGCGCAGCGGCTGCAGGACCGAGCCGCTGTTTCATGATCGACCATCCATCATCGAGGTCGGTCGTCGTGTAGCGCAGGAAGACATTGGTCCCGCCGGCTTTGCGGATCGCGCGTGACAGGCGTTTGACCTCGTCTACGATGTTGCGCGCTGCCGGAACTTCCACTGGCGCGCCTTCTTCCATGAAACCGTTCTGCAGGTCGACAATCACATGTGCGGTGCGCTTCGGATCGAGCGTCGAAAGATCGCCTTTCGCGCCGCCGCGTGCCTGCGAAATCCGCTCACGGAGTTTTTCGTAATCGATTTGGTGTGGCATGGCGCGTTCTCCCTGAGACTCAGGCTAGCTCGCACCGGGACCATTGGCCAGAAGCAAAAGAAGTGGCCCGGTTTCCCGCTCCACCCCTTTTGCGAAATTCCCTTTTGCCTATTCGCTATAGAGTTCGGACACGCTCAGCGTGGCGTTCTCGTTGCTGGTGTCGGAATAGGTGCCAACCCAGACGTCATATTGGCCGCTTAGCGGCTTTTCGAAGCGGAGTGAGGGGTTGAGACCTTCGCCGGAATCATCATCGCATACCCAGTTGCCATTGGGATCGTTGACCACCAGCGTCACGTCTACATCGGCATTGGCGGAAATGATCAGCGGCAAGCTGCCACCATCATAATTGACCCGGTAATCGGGAGCGGAAGCGACATAACCGCGGCAGCTGTCACCCAGATTGCTCGCATCCACGCTCCCGCCAGATCGCAATTTCACTGTGTGCGGATCGGGAGTGAACCCGGAGGCCAGGCTGACACTGCCATAGGTCGGATCGAGCGACGTGTCAGGATAGCTGCTGATTGTGCTGTCGAGCTCGGAAAAGCTAAGTGTGGCATCCTGCAGGCTGCTGTCCGAATATGTGCCGACCCAGATCTCGTAGCGTCCGCCATCGGGATCCTCGAAACGCATTAGCGGATTGAGGCGATCGCCGGTGTCATCGTCGCAATACCAGCTGCCATTCGGCGCGTTGACCACGAGCGTGGTGTCGGCATCGGATTCCACCTTGATAATCAGCGGAAGAACGCCGCTTCCCTCTTCATAAATGAGCCGCACATCGGGCGAGTTGGCAATGTATCCGCGACACTGGCCGCTTAATGTCTCTGCATCGATGCTGCCGCCCGAACTGAGGTCCACCGTATAGGGATCGGGAGTGAAGCCGGCGCTCAGGCGCACGGTTTCGTATGTGGGATCGGCGGAAATATCTTGCGCGGCGGCAGGCGAAGCGGCGCATGCAAGCGCGGCAATGCCTGCAATCGAACTTTGGGCGAGCGTATGCTTTTCAATCGACATGGCGGAACGGTCCCTCGAACCCCGGGGAGAGCTACCCCACAACGCAACGCCCCCGGTTTTCGCCGCATCGCAAATGTCACCATAGGCTGCAGGCATGACAGTTCCACAAAAAATTGGGGTTAGCCTAAGCTTACCGGGAAGGTCCGAAAGGTAGTAATTCTTCATAAATTGCGAGCGGCGGCGCGCCGGGAACTCTGACCCCTTCACGCAACAGAAATGCGTGCCTGACGATTTCTGCCTGTTGCTCGATCCCGTATTGGATGAATGTCCATCCTGGCTTGAGGCTGTAGTCATAGCGGCACCAGGGGTGGCGGTTGAGAATGAGATACCAATCTCCACGCGTCTGTGTCTGCCAGACATGGGTCATTTCGTGGATGAAATGCGCCCGTCGACCCAGCGAAGATTGCGAGAAATCATCACAATAACCATCCGCAAGTGGATGAAAATGGAGATGTCCACGCGGAGCCATGGTGACATTGCGAGGCTGGAATGGAAACCATTTGCGCCGTTTGATGGTCACCTCTGCGTAAGCCATGGCCGAACCGAAGATGCTTTCGGCCATGGCTATTTCGCCCGGTGTCAGCGGTCTCTCACCGCCTGCCGGGCAAGTCATTTGATCGGCGTTCGCACCTATTCGCCCATCTCCATGCTCGATCCGTCATCGCCCGGTGCCAGCAAGTGCACGGGGAAACTCACCTTGTCTCCGCGGACGAAAGAGAGCGTGACTTCCAACTCGCCGCCCGGTTCAAGGCTTTCAGGCAGGCCGAAAACCATCACGTGCATGCCGCCGGGTTCGAATGTCACGCTTTCGCCAGCAGGTACATTCACTTGCAGCAGTTCCTGCATGCTGATTTCGTTGGGCCATTGCACCGTTTCGTGAAATTGTGTGCTTTCTGAACCCGGAACGTGGATTGCCCGCATCATCTGGTCCGCGCTGCCATCATTGGAAATGGTGAAATAGAGCGCTGCCGGATTGCCCGACACAGCGGGAAGGTTCACCCGGCCATCACTCACGGAAATGCCGTCAGGCGCTTCCGGTGCCACTTCAACCGGAGCCTCCGGTTCGCTGCTACATGCCGCAAGACCGCAAACCAACGCGGTTGAGGCAACAAGGCCAAACAACTTTCTCATTCCAGCTCCCATCCTTAGCGTCTCGGGCAGCCTATTCGCACATATCAGTTGTGCCAAGCGCATCTCATCCCTTGTTCGGTCAAAAACCAATCCTATATCGCCGGTCGAGTACAGTTCTTTTTAGAGCCGCCGAATGGTTTCGCCGTGGGACGGGGAACCGGATGTGCGGCGTCCAATGTAAGGAAAGAGTGGGGAATCCATGAGCAAAGTTATCGGTATCGACCTGGGTACGACCAACTCCTGCGTCGCCGTGATGGACGGCGGCAAGCCCAAGGTTATCGAGAATTCGGAAGGTGCGCGGACCACGCCCTCCATTGTCGCATTCACCAAGGATAGCGAGCGCCTGATCGGCCAGCCTGCCAAACGCCAGGCAGTAACCAATCCGGACAATACGCTGTTCGCCATCAAGCGCCTGATCGGCCGTCGTTTCGACGATCCCATGACCAAGAAGGACATGGAACTGGTCCCCTATGACATCGTCAAGGGCAAGAATGGCGACGCCTGGGTCAAGGCGGGCGGCGAGGATTATTCGCCCAGCCAGATTTCCGCCTTCATCCTTCAGAAGATGAAGGAAACCGCCGAGAGCTATCTTGGCGAGACCGTGACGCAGGCCGTCATCACCGTTCCTGCTTACTTCAATGACGCGCAGCGCCAGGCGACCAAGGACGCCGGCCAGATCGCAGGTCTTGAAGTCCTTCGCATCATCAACGAGCCGACCGCGGCGGCGCTCGCCTATGGCATGGACAAGGACGATGGCAAGACCATCGCCGTCTATGACCTTGGTGGCGGTACGTTCGACATCTCCGTCCTGGAAATAGGCGATGGCGTGTTCGAAGTGAAGTCGACCAACGGCGATACCTTCTTGGGTGGTGAGGACTTTGACAGCGCGATTGTCGAATATCTCGCAGACGAATTCCAGAAGAAGGAAAACATGGACCTGCGGACCGACAAGCTGGCCCTGCAGCGCCTGAAAGAAGCCGCCGAGAAGGCGAAGATAGAGCTGTCGAGCTCGGCGCAGACCGAGGTGAACCTGCCCTTCATCACCGCACGTATGGAAGGTGGTTCCTCCACCCCGTTGCACCTGGTCGAAACGCTGACGCGCTCCAAGCTGGAGCAGCTGGTCGGCAATCTGGTCAAGCGCACGCTCGATCCGTGCAAGAAGGCGCTGGAAGATGCAGGCGTATCGAAGGACCAGATCGACGAGGTTATCCTCGTCGGCGGTATGACCCGCATGCCCAAGGTTCGCGAAGTGGTGGAAGAATTCTTCGGTGCCAAGCCGCATACCGGGGTTAACCCCGATGAAGTCGTCGCCATGGGTGCTGCCATCCAGGCCGGTGTTCTGCAGGGCGATGTGAAGGACGTACTGCTGCTCGACGTGACCCCGCTTTCGCTGGGTATCGAAACGCTGGGCGGTGTCTTCACCCGCATGATCGATCGTAACACGACGATCCCGACCAAGAAGACGCAGACCTATTCGACTGCCGAGGACAACCAGAACGCGGTGACCATCCGCGTGTTCCAGGGTGAGCGCGAAATGGCGGCGGACAACAAGCTGCTCGGCCAGTTCGACCTAGTCGGCATTCCAGCTGCACCGCGCGGCGTTCCGCAGATCGAGGTGACCTTCGATATCGATGCCAATGGCATCGTGAACGTGTCCGCCAAGGACAAGGGCACGGGCAAGGAACAGCAGATCAAGATCCAGGCCTCTGGCGGCCTTTCGGACACCGACATCGACCAGATGGTGCAGGATGCCGAGAAGTTCGCCGAGGAAGACAAGAAGCGTCGTGCTGCTGCCGAAGCGCGCAATCAGGCCGACAGCCTGGTGCACGCCACTGAAAAGCAGCTGGAAGAAAATGGCGACAAGGTCGATGCCGACACCAAATCTGCCGTCGAGGCCGCTCTGGCAGAAGCCAAGACCGCGCTCGAAGGCGATGACGTTGACGAAATCAACGCCAAGGCGCAGGCGCTGACCGATGCGGCGATGAAGATGGGCCAGCAGATCTATGAAAAGGATCAGGCTGCAGCCCAGGAAGGCGCCGCAGATGACAGTGCCGAGAGCGCTTCCGATGATGAGGAAGTGGTCGACGCTGAATTCTCGGAAGTCGACGAAGACAACAAGGGCTGATTGTCCTGATGCGAAACGACACCGCCGCCGTTGCAACTGCACCGGTGGCGGTGAGTTTTTAAGAGAGACCGATGCCTGCCACCGAAGTCGATTTCTATTCCCTTCTCGAAGTCAGCCGCGATGCGGATGGCGACACGATCAAGCGCGCCTATCGCAAGCTGGCGATGAAATACCATCCGGATCGCAATCCGGACGATGCCGAGGCCGAAGCGCGCTTCAAGGCGATAAGCGTCGCCTATGACTGCCTTAAGGATCCGCAGAAGCGCGCTGCCTATGACCGCTATGGCCATGAGGCTTTTACCAGCGGAATGGCCGGTGGCGGTGGACGCGGCCCGCAAGCCGATTTCGGCGATCTGGGCGATATTTTCGAAACGATCTTTGGCAGCGCATTCGGCGGCGGGAGCAGTCGTTCGCGGCCACGTCGCGGTGCTGATCTTCGTTACGACATGGAAGTCAGCCTGGAAGAGGCTTTCCACGGCAAATCGTCCGAAATCGAGATTGAAGTAGCAACCGCCTGCGAGACATGTAGCGGTAGCGGAGCGGAGCCGGGCACATCCAAGCGTGGGTGCAACACCTGCCACGGTCACGGAAAGGTGCGCGCGCAACAAGGGCTGTTCATGATCGAACGGCCTTGTCCCGTTTGCCAGGGGCGTGGAGAGGTACTGGAGCAGGCCTGCAGCGATTGCCGCGGCGAGGGCAGGGTGGACATGATCCAGCGCCTCGAAGTCGAAGTCCCTCCCGGCGTTGACAATGGCACCCGCATCCGCCTTTCCGGGAAGGGCGAGGCCGGACCGATGGGCGCGCCCGCCGGCGATCTCTACATCTTCATCCATATCTCCCAGCATCCGGTGTTCGAGCGTGAGGGCACCGCGCTATTCACGCGCATGCCGATCAGCTTCACTACCGCTGCATTGGGCGGCACGGTAGACATACCGGGCCTCGATGGAGAAACGCATTCGATCGAAATTCCCAGCGGCATCCAGTCGGGCCGCCAATTGCGCAAGCGCGGCGCGGGCATGCCCGTGCTTCAGGGGCGTGGTCGCGGCGATCTCGTGGTGGAAGTGATTGTCGAAACGCCCACCAAGCTGTCGGCACGGCAAAAGGAATTGCTGTGCGAATTCCGCGAGACCGAAACGGGTGAGGAATGCCCGGAGAGTCGCGGATTTTTCGATAAACTGAAAGACGCCTTTTCCAACTAGGATCAAGCACATCGACAGCACGCCTGTGCGAGGCTAGCATCCCGTTCAATTCGAAAGGGAGGGTGTGATTATGCGCGCATGGGCAAGGGCAGGATTGTTTGTGCCGGCATCGCCGTTATCATCGGGTTCGGTGGCAATATCGGCGTGAGCTATGGGGAAGACGGCACGCTGCTGGTAGATGACCAGGTGCCGCAGGTATTTGCGCAGGTTCAACAGAATATTGCCGATCTGGGAGCCGAGCCCGCACGCTTTGTTGTCGATACACACTGGCACTGGGATCACGCTCTGGCGAATGCCGATTTCGGTAAAGCCGGTGCTACCATTGTGGCGCATGAAAATGTCAGGCCAAGACTGATTGCCGGCGGCATAGTGATGGGGACAGAGACCGCTCCGGCCGCACCCGAAGCACTGCCCGTCATCACTTTTTCGGATGGGCTGACCTTCCATCTCAATGGCGACGTACTCGACGTGATCCACACCGGTGGCGGCCATACCGATGGCGATGCCATCGTGCGCTGGCGCAATGCGAATGTCGTGCATATGGGCGACTTGTTCATGCACGATCAGGGCTGGCCATTTCCCGATGTGGATTCGGGCGGCAATATCGATAACCTGCTGGCTTCTCTGGAACAGGCCATTGCCATGATGGATGACCAAACGATCGTCATCCCCGGGCATGGACAATTGGCGACACGGGCTGACGTAGTGGCTTTCCATGATGTGGTCAAATCAGCGACCGATCGTATCAAGGCGCTCCGGGCAGACGGCAAAACCCTGTCGGAAATCATCGCAGCAAAGCCCGTAAGCGGCATGATGGATACAAGCCAGGCCTTCGTCAGCGATGAGATGTTCGTGGGATTGGTCTGGGTGAGCCTGGAAATGTCGGCGTTAGGAGCTAACTAGACCCGAGCATCTCCTCGGCCTCTTTCCTGATCGTCGGCACCAGAAGGGGATCGGCGGTCAATCGCTCCTCCTCTTCGTCCAGAATAGCGAGGAACAGCCGGCGCTTGTAGGTCTTGCAGCGCTCTTCAGAGATTGGTTCCGGCAATGTCGAGCAGATCAGGTCTACCATTCGCTCTGCTCCATGGAGGCGTCCCCAAAGATAGTCGTTTTCGCGATATGCGCGGCTGAAGAAAGCGCCGAAATTATAGAACTCGATCCCGCGCAATGTAGCAGCTGTGCCTCCTTCACGAATTGAAGTCGCATCATCCGGGGATATTCGATCCACCTTGATCGGATCGAATTCTGTCAGGCCTTCATTGCGTAGCAACGGCAGAGTGGCGACGTCATAGAAGGGGAAGCCCAAATAGGCGAACAGGATCTTGCGCCTTAGCGGCTTGGGCATGGCTTGCAGGGATTCTGCCAGCATCGCCTCCACCTGGCGGTCCAGCGCAACCAGATCGCGCTGGCGAGCCAATGCCTCCATCGCCCTTCCAGGATCGGAGAGGACTGAGGCGATATCTTGGGCGAATTGCGCGTCCAGCAACGCTGCCGCTTCTTTGTCGAAATAGAGCGCTAGCGCGCGATAGACCATGTCTCGCCCGGCGTCGCAGTCTGCATCATCGATTTCGGGGTCGGCTTCCCATTCACGAGAAAGCCGCCGGGCAAGAAGTCGCAGGCGCCGGATGCGAAATCCGATATCATGCGTGCGGAAAAAGGCGATTGCCTCTTCGCTCGCTCCACCTTTCGGGTCGGAGAGGCGACCCAGTCCGTTGCCTTCGAAATGGAGCCGCAGGCGGTCCGCAATGGCAAAAGCATCCGGCATGTCCTTGCCAGGCAGTCGGGAAAAGATCAGCCGTGCCGAGCGATCTATGATTCCGGCAAACTTCGCCTGGGCATAGGAGTGAAATGCATAACCCGCCTGTTCTGCCGCTGCCTGCTGCGCCTTTGCGCGCCAGGTGGAAAGGCGTTTCGGCGTAGGTTTGTCGAGAAAGAAGGTGCGTCCGAAGATCCGGTCGACTGCCTTTTCGACATCCGGGCGCAACGCATCAAGGATATGGCGCATCTTGTCTGCTTCGCGTGACATGGACTGGATCAACTCAAGATTGTCCCGGATCGGCTGTTCGCGAGGGATGGAGGAAACCGATCCCAGGATCGCCTTGAAGAAACCGACATCCTGGTGCGCCATTTCTGAGCGTATCCGTCTGTCTGGTGTGGGATCGATATAGATGAAGCGCCTGTCGACCTCGCGTTGGGCGGGGCGGCCCTTGAGCGCGTCCATGGCTTCCGAGAAAGGAGCGTTCACGAGCACGGATCCATCGATCAGCGATACGTTTTCCACATCGTGCTCACGCATGTGATCGGGCATGATGCGGGTCATGAATTCGTTGCGTGATGGCCATTCCATGTCACGCAAATTCGCCAGGCGATCGATCTCCCCCAATTTCAAGGGAGGAAATGCTCCGGGAAAGCTGGCGGTTGAGCGGGCGGCCAGGGTTAGTTCCAGCAAATGTGCCAGGTCTTTTCCGCTATTGGCCGGGGTTCGCGAACGGAACCCGATGGGCAGGCGGTGTTCGCTCTCCTCCACCAGTTCGGGGCTATTGAGGCGCAGGGTTTGCAAATGGCCATGGAAATCGGTGGCTGTCACGGACAGGTCCAGGGGGTGGTTCGGAGGCAGCAGGGGCTCACCTGTTTCGCTTTCTGCCATTGCTTTGAAGGCATCCGCCAGCAAAGCAGAAAACCCGATTCCGGAGAAAGGTGGCTGGAACCAGCGACTGCGCACGAAACGGGCAAGCTTGGCACGCACCTGGCGGCGCATTTCAGGGGCGACGCTTTCGGAAACCACGTTCCCTTTACGCGAAAGCAGGAACTCAACCACGGGTGGCGCCCAGAATTTGGCCACGCGTGTCCAAAGTCGGGCTTCGGGATCGAGCAGCCTATCGACATCTGCTGTTTCGAGCCAAAGGTTGGTCAATGGCTCGAGCGACTGGCCGGAATGTACGGCCTGTGCCAGAAAAACGGCGTTGATTCCTCCCGCACTTGCTCCGGTTACAACGTCGGGCAAGACGCGGAGCTTTAAATCCTGCTCCCTCTCAATCTGCTCGAGTAGCTCGCGATAAAGGCCTTCGCTACCGTTCGCGCTGGGTTCGCCGGCATGGAAAGCGCTGCTCGCCCGGGCCAGTTTCCAGATCTCCTTCGTGACGCCATGCATGTAAACCGCCAGGCTCACGCCGCCATAGCAGACAAGGGCAATACGAAGTTCTTTCTGGCGCATTTGTGGATTGTGGCGCGCTAGTTTGAGAATAGCAATTGCGTTCTTGCTATGTTCTCTATAAACGCACAGTATGGCGAAACCGAAAAAGCGTTATGTTTGTGCCGATTGCGGCAGTGTCTCCAACCGATGGCAGGGGCAATGCCCCGATTGTTCTCAATGGAACACTCTGGTGGAGGATGTCCCCGAAACCAAGTTCGCCACAAAGCATGACCTCTCTAGCGGAGGGCGTGCGATCGCGTTTGAAGCGCTGGATGCACCGACGCAGGCGCTGACACGCCGCAAGACCGGGCTGGAAGAATTCGATCGTGCACTCGGCGGCGGAATCGTCCCCGGAAGTGCGATCCTGATGGGTGGTGAACCCGGGATCGGCAAATCGACCTTGCTCCTGCAAGCGGCTGCGGCCATTGCGCGGGCCGGGAACGATGCTGTCTATGTCAGCGGAGAAGAAGCGACCGGACAGGTGCGGATGCGGGCGCGGCGATTGGGCCTTGCCGATGCGCCGATCCGCTTAGCCGCCGCGACGTCGGTGCGCGACATTCTGACGTCGCTTGCTGAGGGCGCACCACCCGCCTTGCTGGTGATCGATTCGATCCAGACCATGCATTCGGACATGATCGAAGGCGCCCCTGGAACGGTCAGCCAGGTCCGCGCCTCCGCCTTCGAGCTGATCAGATACGCAAAGGAGAATGGTGTCGCGCTGGTCCTGGTCGGCCATGTCACCAAGGACGGTAATATCGCCGGGCCGCGTGTGCTGGAACATATGGTCGATGTGGTTATGAGCTTTGAAGGCGAGCGCAGCCATCAATACCGCATCCTGCGCGCGCTGAAGAACCGTTTCGGCGCGGTGGAGGAGATCGGCGTGTTCGCCATGGAAGGACACGGCCTGGCAGAGGTCAGCAACCCATCCATGCTGTTCCTGTCCGGTCGCGAGGAGCCACTGGCGGGCAGCGCGGTCTTCCCTGCGTTGGAGGGTACACGGCCGGTGCTGGTCGAGATCCAGGCACTGATCGTACGCCTGCAATCAGGTGCAACGCCGCGCCGTGCCGTTGTGGGCTGGGACAATGGTCGACTGGCCATGTTGCTCGCCGTGCTGGAATCGCGATGCGGACTGAATTTTTCCTCTGCCGAGGTCTATCTGAACGTCGCGGGAGGATACCGGCTTGCTGACCCGGCAGCCGATCTTGCCGTCGCTGCCGCTCTGGTTTCGGCATTGGCGGACAGGGCGTTGCCACTGCACTCCATTTGGTTTGGCGAAGTTTCCCTGTCGGGTGAGGTCCGCCCGGTTTCCCACACCGGCCTACGATTGAAAGAAGCCGTCAAACTGGGATTTTCCGCCGCTACAGGGCCGGCAGAGGCCTCGCAGGACACGGAAGGCCTGACCTATTCGGGATTGAAAGGCCTGCCGGCTCTCGTTGACCGGGTGATGGCATAGGAATAAGTTCCACCGCATTATGAATGCGTTCGACATTGTTGTGCTGATTATCGTCGGTGTAGCGGCCATTGGCGGTTTCATGCGCGGTTTCGTGCAGGAGGTTCTTTCGCTCGCGGCCTGGGGTGTGGCGATCCTGGCGATCTATTTCCTCCACACCGACCTTACCGCACTCATATTTGAACGCATGGGAACGCCCGTAGGTGCATCGCTGCTTGCCTTCGCGATCCTGTTGTTGATCCCCTATGTGGCCATGCGCATCATTGCGCGAACCATTGGAAAGGCGACACGAAACTCCATCCTCGGACCAATCGATCGCGTGCTGGGTTTCGGATTCGGTGCGGTGAAAGGTGTTGTGGTTTCCGTGATGGCATTTTCCCTGCTGGTTCTCGGCTATGACAATGCATGGAGCGAACATGGGCGCCCTTCCTGGATGACGTCGGCCCGCAGCTATACCTTCATAAATGCCAGTGCTGAGCTTATGGTACAGTTGATCAAGGAACGTCATGAGCGCCTGATGGAAAGCGGTGAAGAGGTTGATGACGCATGAGTGCGGAGAAGCTCTACACACCCGAACTGATGGCGCTGACTATCGAGCTGGCCAACTGGCCTGCAGTGGAAAACCTGCCCCTGCACGGAGAAGCGCGATCTGCCACGTGCGGTAGCACATTGGCGCTCGATATAGGCCTCGATGGTTCAGGGAATATTGAAACCTTGGGGATGCGTGTTCGCGCCTGTGCTGTCGGACAGGCTGCTGCTGCGATTTTTGCTCGCCACGCCAAAGGTAGCGGAATCTCCGCTCTTACTGCCGCGCATGACAGGATTGAAGGCTGGCTCGACGGTGAAGCGCCCATCGCCGATTGGCCCGACCTGGCGGTTTTCGAGAAGGCGCGGGACTATCCTGCACGCCATGGGGCCATCATGCTCCCGTGGAAGGCGGCTATTGCAGCACTTTCCAGCGCGCCCGCCGCAAGCTAGGCATTCCCTCACGCATTCCGGGGGACCCCATGGCATCAAGCAGTGAATTGGCCGGGCGCGAGCCCAGCGCAAAGGAAATCCGCCTCGTCATCGCCGCATCATCGGCAGGGACGGGTTTCGAGGGGTATGATTTCTTCATCTACGGCACGCTCGCCACTTTGATCGCGCAGGCCTTCTTCCCGGCCGATAATGAGACGCTCTCGCTGCTGCTGGTCTGGGCCGGATTCGCTGTCGGCTTCGGCTTTCGGCCCCTGGGCGCCATTCTTTTCGGATTCCTGGGAGACAGGTTGGGGCGGAAATACACCTTCTTGGTCACCGTCACGCTGATGGGTATCGCCACAGCGGGTGTAGGTTTAGTGCCCAGTGCCGACAGTATCGGTCTGGCGGCACCGGCAATCGTTCTGTTGTTCCGTATCCTGCAGGGCTTGGCGCTCGGGGGTGAATATGGCGGGGCAGCGATCTACGTTGCCGAGCATGCCCCGGCTGACAAGCGTGGCTATTACACCAGCTTTATCCAGGCGAGCGTTGTGGGCGGCTTTGTGCTGTCGATCTTGGTCGTGATCTCTTGCCGCCTGCTCATTCCGGCAGAGGCCTTCAACGCATGGGGATGGCGCATACCCTTCCTGCTTTCCATCATATTGCTGTTGATCAGCCTGTGGATGCGTCTGAAGCTTTCCGAAAGCCCGGTGTTCCAGGCGATGAAGGCAGAAGGCAAGATGTCCGCGAACCCCTTCAAGGAGAGTTTCACCTATCCAGGCAATCACAAGCGCATCTTTGTTGCACTGTTTGGTGTTACCGGCATCCTGACCACCATCTGGTACACTGCCTATTTTTCCAGCCTCTCCTTCCTGCGCGGTCCGATGAAGCTGGACGAGGGGCTCGGCGAAGCGATCATGCTGGGAACGGGACTGGTGTCGATGGCATTCTATGTTTGGGTCGGCAAATGGTCCGACAAGGTGGGTCGCAAATTGCCCATTCTACTGGGGGCAGGCCTGACGTTGGTGTTCCTGTTTCCAATCTATTGGGGGCTGGGTGCGCTTGCCAATCCAGGACTTCATGAAAGCGCCGAGCGGGCGCCTATTGTCGTGCGAGGGGCGGACTGCCGCTACGATGCCTTCGCCGAGGTACAGGCCAGTGATTGCGGCAAGTTGCTGCAGGATCTGACGTCTCTGGGCGTCTCCTACGAGGTGAGTGGTCTGGCAACCGGTGTTGACTACAATCCGCAAACAATAACCATTGGCAATGAGTCCTTCGGTTACAACGCACTGACCGACGAGACACGCAGGGTGAGTGTGCAAGGCTGGCTAGAAGATGCAGGGTACAGTTTCGAACGACAGACACCGCCTATAGCCAATATCGTCGGCATTTGTGCATTGTTGCTCGCGCTCGGCGGTCTTGCCGCGTTTACATATGGATCGGTGGCAGCCGTGCTGACCGAGATGTTCCCGCCGCGCATCCGCTACAGCTCCATGTCGATCCCGTATCATATCGGGGCGGGCTACCTTGGGGGATTTCTCCCGCTTATTGCGGGCTATATCGTCGCTACGAGCGGTAATGCCTATGCGGGCCTGTGGTACACTTGGGTGGTGGTCGCCTTTGGCTTGCTCGTGGCCTGGTGGGGACTGCCCAATGGCCCGCCGCGAGATTTTTCCGATGACCTTGGCTGATCGGCCGCCTGCCTCGCTGCGCTTGAGCCTGGATAAACCGGCGCTGGTGGCAAACTGGCGGGCACTGGACAAGATGTCAGGGTCTGCACAAACCGGAGCTGCAATCAAAGCCGATGCCTATGGCCTCGGCGTCGAGCATGTCTTGCCTTCTCTCAGGGAAGCGGGATGCAAGCATTTCTTTGTCGCCCATTGGGCCGAGGTTCCCACAGTCCTGGAGCATGTGCCTGCGGCGATGGTCAGCGTATTGCACGGAATAGCCAATGAGGCCGATGCAGCATTCGCGCGTGCGAGCGGGGCGATTCCGGTCATCAATAGTGTAAAGCAGGCTTCGACATGGCAGCAAAGCGGGGGCGGGCGCTGCCATCTGATGGTAGATACCGGGATCAATCGTCTCGGCATTTCGCCCGATCAAGCAGGAGCCGAAGTGATATCTGGGCTCGAGGTCGATCTGCTAATGTCCCACCTCGCCTGCGCCGACGAAGACGTGCCGCAGAATTCGCAGCAACTGCATGCTTTTTGCGAAGTTTCCGAAGTCATCGCCCACCGTCAACTCAGCCTTGCCAATAGCGCGGGAATTGCCCTGGGGCAGGACTTTGCCTTCGATCTCACGCGCCCGGGCCTGGCTCTTTATGGCGGTATCCCGCGCCCGGAACTGGAAGGGATCATCAGACAGGTGGCATATCCTGAGGCCGCCGTGCTGCAGATCCGAGAGCTTCAGCCCGGTGATACCGTCGGCTACAATGCGCGGTTCACGGCCGAAAAGCCCATGCGGGTTGCAACCGTATCGATCGGCTATGCCGACGGCTTTCTTCGCGCGCGCGGTGCGGCTTGCGCGTTGCAGCATGAAGGCCATGATTTGCCTGTTATGGGGCAGGTATCGATGGATATGATCGTGGTGGATTGCTCTGCCAACGCCAATCTCAAGGAAGGTGATTTCTTGAGTGTTCTCTTCGATTTACCGCGTGAATCTCAGAGAAGTGGCTTATCGCAGTATGAACTTCTGACGACCATCGGATCGCGCTTTGAAATTCGGTCCTGATTGGCAATAGATTGCCAGACCCATGCTGCAAGTGCTAAGGTCCGGGCAACGGGTTTACAGGAGTGCTTCCGGAATGGCGGCGAAGGACAAGTCGGGCGACGGGCCCATTATCATCAAGAAATACGCTAACCGGCGTCTCTATAACACGCAGTCTTCCAGCTACATCACGCTCGATGATCTTGCCCAGATGACGCGGGATGGTGTCGATTTCCAGGTGCTCGATGCCAAGACCGGCAACGATATTACGCATGCGATCCTGACCCAGATCATCATGGAAGAGGAATCGCACGGGGAGCAGATGCTGCCTGTGAGTTTCTTGCGCCAGCTTATCTCCATGTACGGCAATTCGATGCAGGCGATGATGCCGCACTACCTCGAAGCGACGATGCAGAACTTCCAGGCCAATCAGGCCAAGCTGCAGGATGCGTTCAAATCCAGCATGGGCGCCGATGCTTTCACAAAGATGGCGCAGACAAACATGGCCATGTTCGAAGCGGCTGCCAAAGCTTTCATGCCCGATGCGGCCGAACAAGCGCCAGCGAAGGATGACGACGATAACGAGCTGGCTGAGCTGCGCGCGCAGATGAAGGCTATGCAGGACAAGCTCGACAAGTTGGACGGCTAACCCTTTTGCGCAACTCGCCTCTCGACTTGGCGCCTTCGCGGCGTCATGGGTGCCCATAATCGTAATCAAGCAGACTCAGGCAGGAAATGTCCGCAATACGCCACGCATTGAACACCAAGCGCGAAGATGATTTTGCTGCCTGGTACCAGGAAGTCGTTTCCGCCGCCGATATGGCAGAGGAATCCGGTGTGCGCGGCTGCATGGTGATCAAGCCATGGGGCTACGGCATCTGGGAGCGCATCCAGCGCCTGATGGATGACCGGATCAAGGCGGCCGGCGTCCAGAACTGCTATTTCCCGATCTTTATCCCGCTTGCCAATTTTGAGCGTGAGGCGGCGCATGTCGAAGGCTTTGCCAAGGAAATGGCAGTGGTCACACATCATCGTCTGATCGCAGACGGGAAGGGCGGATTGATCCCCGATCCTGAAGCCAAGCTTGAAGAGCCGTTGGTGGTTCGCCCGACATCGGAGACCATCATCGGTGATGCCATGGCGCGCTGGATCCAGAGCTGGCGCGACCTGCCGCTGCTGACGAATCAGTGGGCCAATGTTGTGCGCTGGGAGATGCGCACCCGCATGTTTCTGCGCACCAGTGAGTTCCTCTGGCAGGAAGGGCATACTGCCCATGCCGATGCCGATGATGCGCTCGGCGAAACGCATCGCGCGCTGGAGATGTATCGTGCCTGTGCGGAAGAAGACCTCGCCATGCCGGTGGTTGCAGGGGAGAAGCCGGAAAACGAACGCTTCCCCGGTGCGCTTGAGACCTGGTCCATTGAGGCGATGATGCAGGATGGCAAGGCGCTGCAGGCCGGAACCAGCCACTACCTCGGCACAAATTTCGCACATGCGGCAGGCATCAAATATCAGGATAGCGAAGGCAGTGAGCAGTTCTGCCATACAACCAGCTGGGGTGTCTCGACCCGTCTCATCGGCGGCGTGATCATGACGCATGGCGATGATGACGGTCTGCGCGTTCCGCCGCGCATTGCGCCGCACCAGGTGGTTATCCTGCCCATGCTGCGCGACAAGCCTGAAGACGAAGATCTGCTTGCCTATTGCGAGGAAGTGCGTGCAGCGCTCGCCGGCCAGTTGGCCCTTGGCGAACCGATCCGTGTGCTGCTCGACAAGCGCCCCGGCAAAGCTGCCGCCAAGAGGTGGGACTGGGTGCGCAAAGGCGCGCCGGTGATCATCGAAGTCGGATCACGGGACATGTCCGAGGGCAAGCTCGCGGTGCTGCGCCGTGATGCGATATGGAACCTCGAAAATGGAAAGACGGCCTTTTCTTTCACGCCTCGCGAAGAATTTGCCGCAGGTGCATCGCGGCTTCTTGAAGATATCCAGGCAAACCTGTTCAACGAGGCCCGTGAACGTCGCGACAGCAATATCACGCGCGATGTCACCAGCATGGACGAGCTGGCGGCTTTCTATGCAGATGACAAACGCTATCCCGGTTGGGTCGAAGTGCAGTGGAGCAAGCCAACGGGCAAGGCGCTGGACGTCGTCGTCGAGCAGCTCAAAGCGCTCAAGCTGACCATCCGGAACGTACCCAAGGGTTCGGAACCGGCAGATGGTGCCTGCATCTTTACGGGTGCCGATGCGGTTGAGCGCATCTTGGTGGCACGCGCTTATTAGGCACGCGCCACCAGAATTAAGCTATTCTACCTCTGTTTCCAGATCGGCGCGGAAGGCGTCCAAAGTCACATCTCGACCTAGGAATTCGCGAATTAGCTCTTCTGCGGGCCGAGATGCGCCGGGCTCCAATATTGCGCGCCGATATTCGTCTGCAGTCTCCCGGTTGCGAATACCTTCATCCTCGAAGCGAGTGAAGAGATCGGCGCCAACCACGCGGGACCACAGGTAGGTGTAGTAATAGGCCGAATAGCCATCGAGATGGCTGAAGGCCGCCTGCATCTCGTCATAATCGGCAGCCGGCGTCAGATCATATTGCGTGCGCAGGTTTCGGCCCGCTTCGCCCAGGTTTTCGGGGACAGGGTCCATGTGCCAGCGCAAGGACATGGCGGTGAGGCCCAACTGTCGCAGTTCGGTCAGCCCTGCATTGAAATAGCGGACCCGGTTCATCTTCTCGACTAGCTCGCGCGGGATGGTGTTGCCTCGCGCATCGACGGCGAAATTGGCCAGCGTATCATAGTCATAGACCCAGTTTTCCAGCATCTGGGACGGAGCTTCGATCATGTCCCATTCGATGTTGAGGATGTTGTTGCCCAGCCACTTCTGGTTCCCCCCGAACATTCCGTGGATCATATGCCCGAATTCGTGGAGCAGGGTTTCCACCTGGCCATGTTCCATTAGTCCTGTCGAGTGATCGCCCTTGGGCAGGTTCTGCACCAACGCGCCAACCGGCACGTCCTCGCCCGGAATGCCCGGATAGATCGGGATCATGTTGGCGTGGGTATATTTGCCCGGGCGCGGGTGATTGTCGAAATAGAAGCGGCCGATCACTTCATGATTATCGACCATCTCATAGGCTTCGACATCGGGATGCCAGACGGCCGTATCCCATTGCCGGATTTCGACGCCGAACAGGTCCTCGGTCAGTTCCAGCACGCCGTCGCGTACATTGTTGTAGGCGAAATACTGCCGCGCTTCCTGTGAATCGTAGTCGAACAGCTGTTGCCGCGTGAGATTAGAGATATAGCCGGTCTGCCAGCGCTCGATTTGTTCGGCATCGGGGTCGATTTGGCGCAAGACAGCCAGGCTGCGTGCGTAATCTCGCTCACCTGCCGGTCGCGCGGCGGCATATGTGTCGGCCATCAATTGCTCGACCAGAGCGGGATCATTGAGCATCTTGTCTTCAAGTGCGAGCGTCGCGAAATTCGGGCGACCAAGGATCGAAGCGAGCTCCGCACGCAAGGTGAAGATCTGTTTCAGCACATCGTCGTTTTCCGGCCATGCGCGCTTTGCATATTCCATCGCGAACCTGCGCCGCAAATCGTCATTTTCCGCATAAGTCATGACAGGCTGGTAATCGGTGTAGGCTGTAGTGAGCGTGATCAGGCCGTCCTCGCCTACTTCGCGAGAGTCTATGAAGTCCTGTGGCAACCCTGCCAGCTCTTCAGGTGTCGCCGTAACGGTTCGCACACCTTCGGCAATGTTGCGCGCCATCTGGGTCGACAAAGAGGCAAGCTCCTCCTGGATTTCCTGCACGCGGGCGCGTTTGTCATCATCCAGCGCGACACCAGCACGCTCGAAATCGGCCAGCGTTTCAGCAAGGTAGGAACTTGCTTCTCCATCGAGTGTGGACGCATCGAGCGCCGACAAGCGGTCATAGATCGGGCGCGAAAGACTCAACTCGCTGGCAATGGAGGAAAGCCGGACTTCACAGGCGCCGCCAGCGTCCCGGAGTTCAGGTGTGAGCAGCACTTCACGATAGAGGGCAAATTCTCCCGAACCGGCTATCATCAGCCCCACCGCTTCATCAAACGGAACAAGTGCATTTGCTTCTGTCGCCTGGCCGTTGCCGCTTGTGACCGTCTCGCGCCGCTGGTTGATCGCGTCGATATAACGATCGCACTTCGCATTGATGACGTCGGGCGTGCCGGGATCAACGATAATCGTCCCCATGACATCGCGTACGGAATTGGCATGGGCGGGATGTGACAAGGCAGTGGCGGCCAGCAGGCCGAAGAACAGGTTCAGCTTCATGTCTTGGAAGTCCCATTGCAGTCGAGTTCTGAAGGTTACGTTAGAAACGAAATTGAGGATTGGCAATGGATCAGGCTTGCGAGGCCCCGCAATGTGCGCGAATGATCGACGAATGCGCTATCTACTCAGTCTAACGGTCTTTATCGCTGCGCCTGCTCTTGCTCAGGCCGATCCGGGAGCCGATGTTTCGCAAGACAGGCTTCAGGCAGACGTTGAAAAGCTGGTCTCTTTCGGCACACGCCATACGTTGAGCGATCCCGACGATCCGGTGCGCGGTATTGGTGCTGCCCGCCGTTGGGCGACAACGGAGCTTGAAGCGACATCGCGAGCATGCGGCGGTTGTCTGGAAATCATCCATCCCGAACGCGTAGTGACCGGAGATCGTATCCCTGATGGCGTGCTGATACGGAACGTTGTCGCGATCCAGCGTGGCAGCGAGCGTCCAGATGAGGTCGTCATCGTTCAGGCGCATATCGATAGCCGGGCAAGTGACGTGATGGATGCATTGAGCGATGCGCCCGGTGCCAATGACAATGCCAGCGGCAGCGCGCTCGTGTTGGAGGCGGCGCGTGTCCTGTCACAGCGCCAATATCCCAGTACGGTGGTCTACGCGCTGCTTTCAGGTGAGGAGCAGGGATTGTTCGGCGGCGAGTTGCTGGCGGACTATGCTCTCGAACAGGGCTGGACGGTCAAGGCGGTGCTCAACAATGACGTGGTCGGTGGGTCCTGCGGTTCCGACAGAGTGTGCGATGCGGAGCATGTGCGGGTGTTCTCCGAAGGCGTTCGCGCGGATGCAGATGATGCAATGCGTGCTGCGATGCGCAGCAGGGGCGGGGCCAATGACAGCCCGAGCCGCAATATCTCCCGCTGGCTGGATGAGCTGGCGAATGAATATGAGGGTGGCCTCGATGTCCGCCAGACCTGGCGCAGCGATCGCATGGGGCGGGGCGGGGACCATTTGCCTTTCCTCGAACGTGGTCTGCCCGCTATCCGCTTTTCGGTCGCCATTGAAGATTACGAGCATCAGCATCAGGACCTGAGGATCGAAGATGGCGTAACCTACGGCGATACGGTGGACGAAATGGACTTTGCCTACCTTGCCGGGGTCACGCAGCTGAATGTCCGGGCTATTGACCAGCTCGCTCGCGCACCCATGCCGCCTCGCTTCACAATCGATGGAGTGATGCGAAAGGGCATTGCTTTGCTGATCGATCAGGAACCGGGGGCAGTGGAATACAACCTCTATTACCGCGCAACCGATGCACGGGATTGGGAATGGAGGGGCGCGGTTGATCGCTCCATGCTGCCCGAACAGCGCCGCGACGGCCCGATCGATGTTTGGATCAGCCCTGAAAGAGGCGATGACTGGATTGTTGGTGTCAGTTCGGTTGCCGCTGATGGTTCCGAAAGCCCTGTGGCGAGCGGTGTGCCGGGCGGCGCATTCTATCCGGTCTCAGATTAGCAATTCCGTTCGCCTCGAGCGAAGTCGAGAGGGGTTGTTCACAGGTGTCTCGACTATGCTCGACACGAGCGGTTCTTGGGAATAGGGCCGCGATATGCCAGCGCGCCCCAAGAAGTCTGTCGGTCTGCCCAGCAAGGAGCAGGTGCTCGAATTCATCAAATCCTTCGAGACGACTGTCGGCAAGCGTGAGATTGCCAAGCATTTCCGCCTGAAGGGGCAGGAGAAGATTGCACTCAAGGCCTTGCTCAAGGACATGGCCGAAGAGGGATTGATCGACGGTCGGAAGAGCGCCTTCCATCGCATGGGCGGCCTGCCCAAGGTCACAGTGCTGCGAATTGTGGAGATCGACGAGGGCGAGCCCATCGCCATCCCCGAAACCTGGCAGCCGGATGATGCCACGCCGCCGCCGCGCGTTCGGGTGATCGAACGCAAGAAGCAGGCTGCGCTGCGTACTGGGGACCGCATTCTTGCGCGCACAGAGGAAGCGGGCAGCGGTTGGCTTGCCCATCCGATGAAGAAATTGCCCAGTGCCGAAGGGGCGTTATTGGGCGTGATCGAGTTGGATGCGGCGGGCAAGGCGTGGCTGGCGCCGGTCGATAAGAAGATCCGCAACTCCTCTCCCGTCTCCGACATCGGCGGCGCGGAAGCAGGGCAGCTGGTTTTGGCGGAGCCTGCAGGGCGTTCGCCGCGTTCGGGCGTCAAGGTGACCGAGGTGTTGGGCGATCCGCTCGCGCCGCGCGCCTACAGCCTTATAGCGATCCACAAATACGGCATTCCCCATCATTTCTCGGAAGAAGTGCTGGCCGAAGCCGAGCTCGCCGCGAAACTGCCCTTGAGCGAGGAGAAGCGCCAGGACCTGCGGGGGCTGCCAATTATCGCCATCGATCCGGCAGACGCCCGCGATCATGACGATGCCATCTGGGCAGCGCCTAACAAGGATGGCGGCTATGATGCGCTCGTCGCTATCGCCGATGTCAGCCACTATGTCCGGCCCGGCGGAAAGCTGGATCGTGAGGCGCGGCGGCGCGGCAATTCGGTCTATTTCCCTGATCGCGTCGTACCCATGCTGCCCGAGGTGCTGAGCGCCGATGCCTGCTCTCTGCGGCATGGCGAGGATCGCGCAGCCATGGTGTGCCACATGCATATCTCCAACGAGGGCATGATCACCTTCTGGGAGTTCAAACGCGCCATTGTGCGGATCGCACATAATATTGCCTATGAGGAAGCGCAGGCCGCCATCGACAGTGGCGATGCGCCTGCCAATTTGCGACATTTGTGGGAGGCGTGGCATCTGCTCGCCAAGGCGCGCGGTGATCGCGATCCGCTCGACCTCGATTTGCCCGAGCGCCGCGTCATGCTGGACGAGCAGGGGAAGATCGCCGAGATCGCCGTGCGCGAAAGGCTCGATGCGCATCGCGTGGTCGAGGATTTCATGATCGCGGCCAATGTCGCGGCGGCCAAGGCGCTGGAGAGCAAGGCCAGCCCGGTAGTCTATCGCATCCACGAACCGCCTACGCGCGAGAAGCTGATCGCCTTGCGCGAATATTTCGATTCCATCGGCAAGAAGCTGGCGCTCGGCCAGGTGATCACGCCCAGCCTGTTCAACCGGATGATCAAGGATATCTCCGACGAAAGCGAGAAAGCGCTGGTGATGGAAGCGGTGCTGCGCAGCCAGACGCAAGCCTATTACGGGCCTAAAAACGTCGGTCATTTCGGCCTTGCGCTTGGCTCCTACGCACATTTTACGTCCCCGATCCGCCGCTATGCGGACCTGCTGGTGCACCGCGCGCTGGTGGATGCCTATGGACTGGAGCAGCCCAAGCCCAAGAGTGATTTGCCAGCCAAGACCGGTCTGTCCGACCAGGACCGGGAGGACCTGAGCAAGATCACCGATGCGATCAGCCTGACAGAGCGGCGCGCCATGGAGGCGGAGCGCGATACGATCGATCGCTATGTCGCAGCATGGCTTTCGGGCCGCGTGGGTGAGGTTTTCGATACGCGCATCACCGGCGTGCAGAAATTCGGTTTCTTCGCCACCATCGTGAAACTGGGCGGTGACGGGCTGGTTCCCGTGTCTTCGCTGGGACGCGAATATTTCCGCCATGACGAAGCGGCCCACGCGTTGATCGGGGAAGATACGGGCCAGCGATATGCGGTGGGGGACTTGCTCAAGCTGCGTTTGGCCGAGGCGAATCCGCTTACAGGTGCACTAAAATTCGAGCCTGTGGATGCCGATGGCCAGCCCATCGAACCACGTGGCAGCAGGCCGCGGGCGAGATCCAGGATTCGCAAGGATCGCAAGGGGAAGCACCAAGTGGGCAAAAGAGGTCGTCCCGGCAATATCCGCCACCAAGGACGTAAGAAGCGCTAGCTCAACCGGTCGATTTCTTCTTCCGAAAGTCCACCGGGCACAATGAACAGCGGGCAGGGCAAACTACCCGCGTTGGCAGAAAAATGGGTGACAAGCGGGCCAGGAGCACCTTCGGGAGCGGCGCCGAGCACCAAAGCGGCAACTTCGGGGTGTTCGCCAAGATATTCGTTGATCACCGTCTTGCCGTCACCCACGCGCACAGCGATCTGCGGCATCTTTCCGCTTTCGACCATCAATTCGCCAGCGGCTCCATTGGCGAGAATCTCCGCCCGGTCACGCGCTTCTTCCTCGATCGTAGCCTGTACGCTGCCAAAGGCGCTGAAAGCCTGCTTGGGCACGAGCGCCAGCAAATGCACGACACCACCGGTCTTTGCCGCGCGTCGTGACGCGAAGCGAAGGGCCGCATGGGCCTCCTCCGTCTCGTCGATGATCACCAGATAGACGCGCACTTGTTTTCTCCCCTCAAGCACACAAACTATCCCTTTAAAGCTGCAAACACGCAAGAACCTTGATACGCGGCGGCAAATTGGCCAGAGACAGCCAGAAGTCGCTGAACTAGCATTCGCCTGAGAAGGAAACGCGCCCAACCATGTCAATCGCCATCAAGATGCCCGCCCTTTCGCCGACCATGGAGGAAGGCACTCTCAGCAAGTGGCTGGTGAAAGTGGGGGACGAGGTTTCCGCCGGTGACATCATGGCGGAGATCGAAACCGACAAGGCAACGATGGAATTCGAAGCGGTGGATGAGGGCGTGATCGCCCATATCGCCGTGGAAGAGGGCACCGAGGGCGTGAAGGTGGGCGAAGTGATCGCTACGCTCGCTGAGGAGGGTGAAGATCCTGCTGATGTGAAGCCTGCCACGAGTGGCGATGCCGCGCCCGTGCCAGCTGCTGCTCCGGCAGCAGAAGAGGCTCCTGCGCCCGCTCCCTCTCCTGCGCCTGCCCCGTCAAACACGCCTAGCCCTGCCTCGGCTCCCGCACCATCCGGTTCACGGATTATCGCCTCGCCTTTGGCAAAGCGGATTGCCGAACAAAAGGGAGTCGATCTCTCCACTGTCACCGGGACAGGTCCGAATGGGCGGATCGTCAAAGCCGATGTCGAAGGCGCGAAGCCAGCCGCAGTCGCTGCCCCTTCTTCGGCACCGAGCGCCCCTGCCGAAGCGCAGGATTTCGGCATACCGCACGAGGTCGAGAAGCTATCCGGCATGCGCAAGACGATTGCGCGCCGCCTGACCGAGAGCAAGCAGCAGGTTCCGCATATCTACCTCACCGTGGATATCCAGCTCGACAAGCTGCTCAAGCTGCGCAGCGAGATCAACGCATCGCTAGAATTACAGGGCGTGAAGCTGTCGGTGAACGATTTGCTGATCAAGGCGCTGGCCAAGTCGCTCGAAGCCGTGCCCGTCTGCAATGTACAGTTCGCGGGCGACACGCTACTCAAATTCAGCCGTGCCGATATCTCGGTGGCGGTATCGATCGATGGCGGGCTGATCACGCCAATCGTCAAGGATGCCGGTAGCAAGTCGGTTTCCGCGATCTCCAAGGAGATGAAAGACCTTGCGGGCCGCGCGCGTGAAGGCAAGCTGGCTCCGGAAGAGTATCAGGGCGGCACTGCATCGCTCTCCAATATGGGCATGTTCGGGATCAAGCAGTTCGAAGCCGTCATCAACCCACCGCAGGCGATGATCATGGCGATCGGCGCGGGCGAAAAGCGCCCTTATGTCGGCGATGACAGCCTGCAGATCGCGACCGTGATGAGCGCCACCGGCAGCTTCGACCACCGCGCCATCGACGGTGCCGACGGTGCGCAGCTGATGAAAGTGTTCAAGGAACTGGTCGAAAACCCGCTGGGGCTGTTGGCCTGATCGGAAAGTTTATGAAGCTGCGGGGTATCCTGCTTGGTATTGCAGCCATTCTGTCTGGCCTGACCAGCGCACCGGGCGCAGCTGCAGAGCGCGTGCCGATCATCGGCAATGATGGTCCAGATATGGATGCTTGCGCCGGAATTGCCCGGATTTTTACAATGGAAGAGCTGCTTAGTGTCTACGAGGAGCCCGACCAGTATGCCCGCAAGAAGGGTGGCTTGCCGACAAGCACACTCGTCTGGCTATGCGAGGCAGAGGATGAATGGCAAGGCATCGTCTACCCCACTGGCGAGTTCCAGGACCTGGGCGATTGCCGTGTCAGTACGCCAGTCGCCCAACCGCGCGCCTACGAAGGGCCCTGCGAGCACGGATGGGTCATGGCCAGCAATTTGAATTTGACGACACAATGAGCGAAGCCGAAATCCACAAAGGCCGCGATCCAGCCATCCGCGTCACCGCCATGCCGCGAGACACCAATGCCTATGGCGATATCTTCGGTGGCTGGCTGGTCTCGATTATGGATAATGCTGCGGGCCTCACTGCAGCGCGCTATTCACGCGGCCGCGCGGTGACTGTCGCCATGGATGGCATGCAGTTCCTTGCGCCGGTACAAGTTGGCTGCGAGGTTTCGGTCTATACCGATGTTATCAAGATCGGTCGCACAAGCATGACCATCGCTGTCGAGGCCTGGCGGCGCGAACGGCACTCGGAAGAGGCGGTCAAGGTAACACAGGCGAAGTTCACCTTCGTCGCAATCGATGAAGAGGGTCGTCCGCGGCCTATCGAAGCTTAGGAGTTCAAGACGTGGCAGCCAGCTATGACGTAGTCGTTCTCGGTTCGGGCCCCGGCGGATATGTCGCCGCCATTCGATCTGCGCAACTTGGGCTCAAGACGGCCATTGTCGAGCGCGAACTGCTCGGCGGTATCTGCCTCAATTGGGGCTGTATCCCCACCAAGGCGTTGCTCCGTTCGGCCGAGATCCTCCACTATGCCCAGCATGCCAAGGATTACGGTTTGAAGATCGCGGGCGCGATCGAGGCCGACCTTGAAGCCGTGGTGAAGCGCAGCCGCGGCGTGGCCAAGCAGCTCAACCAGGGCGTCACGCACCTGATGAAGAAGAACAAGATCACCGTGCATATGGGGGAGGGGACGCTGACCGGCCCGACCTCTATCACCGTGAAGGGCGAGAAGGGCGAGGAAAAAATCTCCGCCAAGCATGTGATCGTCGCCACTGGTGCCCGTGCGCGCGACCTGCCTTTCGCCCCGGCAGACGGCAAGCGCGTGTGGACCTATCGTCATGCCATGACGCCATCGGAGATGCCCAAGAAGCTGCTGGTGATCGGATCGGGTGCCATCGGCATCGAATTCGCAAGCTTCTACAATGATATGGGCTGCGATGTGACCGTGGTCGAAATGCTCGACCGGATTGTTCCGGTGGAGGACAAAGACGTTTCCGCCTTCCTTGAAAAGGCGCTCACCAAGCAGGGCATTACGATCAAGGCGGGAGCTGGCGTCGAGGAACTGAAGGTTTCCGACAAGGGCGTTTCCGCCAAGATAAAGAACAAGGATGGCAAGGTCGAAACGACCGAGTTCAGTCACTGTATCGTCGCCATCGGCATTGTTCCGAACACAGAGAATATCGGTATCGACAAGCTGGCCGATCTGGACCGTGGCTTCATCCAGATCGATCCCTATGGCCGCACCAAGTCAAAGGGCCTGTGGGCGATCGGTGACTGCACGCCGGGACCATGGCTCGCGCACAAGGCCAGCCATGAAGGTGTGACCGCCGCGGAAGCGATTGCCAAGGAACTGGGCAACAAGACCGTCCATCCGCATCCACTCGACCGCAACAATATTCCGGGGTGCACCTATTGCCATCCGCAGATCGCCAGCGTCGGCATGACCGAGGCGAAGGCGAAGGAAGCGGGGTATCAGGTCAAGGTCGGCATGTTCCCCTTCATCGGCAACGGCAAGGCCATCGCGCTGGGCGAGGCGGAAGGGTTCACCAAGACCGTGTTCGACGCCAAGACAGGGGAATTGCTCGGTGCACATATGGTTGGCGCCGAGGTGACCGAGATGATCCAGGGTTATGTCGTGGGCAAGACGCTGGAGACCACCGAGGCGGAACTGATGCAGACGGTATTCCCGCATCCGACGATCTCGGAAAGCATGCATGAAAGCGTATTAGGGGCCTATGGGCGGGCGCTGCACATTTAGGTCGTTCGTCTCAGAAATCGCACATGTGACGAATTTATTTCACTTTTCCACTCGACATTATGGTTAATTTCTGAAACCTGTGCGCCGCGAGCTAAAAAATGGCCGCGTAACAGAGAGGTCGCTTGAATGGATTTCATTCTCCAACCCATTCGCATCATTCGCCATTATCGTGCGGTGAAAAAGGATTTGAAGCGGATTCGCTTATCGTCGCCTGTCGGCGCAAGCCCGCGTTTTCAGCTGCGGCAAGCGCGCTGATTTATAAGGATTGAAGTGAAGGGGCGGCGCGCAAACGCCGCCTTTTCTCTATGTGAAGGGTGCGAAGACCTAGCTCTAGGTCTCCTCAAGGATTTTGAGGGTTTGTTCAACATCGGCCAGTGGAAGGCGGGCAATGAGCTCCGGGTCTTTGTTCCACCATTCTGCTGCCATGAATCGCGCGATAATCTCTGGCGGGAAACGAAATCGGATGATCTGTGCCGGATTCCCGACAACGATCGCATAGGGCGGAACGTCCTTGGTGACCACGGCACCAGCGCCAATCACTGCACCATCGCCAATGGTCACGCCCTTGAGAACAATGGAAGAGGCCCCTAGCCAAACGTCATGGCCGATCAATGTCTCTCTGGAGCGGCGACCACCGTTGTATTCCGGGGTTGGAAGGAGTTCGGCTGACTGAGCCAGCGGATCGTCTCGGAACCAGTGTCGCTGAAGCCGGAAAGAGCTTGTCGAAACATAGTCCAGCTGATGCTCGGCGCCGCCGACCTGGCATCTTTGGGCAATGCTAGAAAACCGCCCGATCGTGACACTGCCAAAGATCGAACAATGGGCGTTGATGAATGTGTAGCGTCCGATCGATCTGGCCGAAATATTGCAGTAGGGCCCGATATGGACCGGATCCTCAATCTCGACCCAGTTCTTGATCTCCGCCGTTTTTTTGATGGTCGAATTTTCGCCGAATTTTGGCCAGGTGCGTTTTCGATATCTTCCGAACAATCGCACCTAGCTGCCTCCAGCGCGCCTTTCGCGGTCAAAGCTGGCGGACAGGGTGGGATTCGAACCCACGAAGGGCTTGCACCCTTGCCGGTTTTCAAGACCGGTGCATTCAACCGCTCTGCCACCTGTCCGCGCGAGCGAGTGGCGACCTAGCGGCCTTTTCAAGGCTTGTCACGGCCAAGAATGGATTTCCGACCCGTGACAGCCATTGATGATTATCATAAGACAGACTCGACTTGCGAGAGAGCGCGTGTTCGCGCTCTTGTCCGCTTGGGAGAGAGGACATTAACTTGAGAAGACAACCGCTATTTGCCCTTGCAGCTATGGCCATTGGCCTTGCCGTTTCATCCCCCGCTGCCGCCCAGGGCCAGTGCACCAGTGAAAGCCTGGAGGAAATGAGCGCAAGCTGGATCGCAGCGCTCGAGCAGGGCACGATGATGACCATGCAATTGGGCGAATGGGTCGATTATGACGAGAATTTCCAGCGTTCGTCGCTCGGCGGATTTCTCGATCATCCGCGCACCATCGAATACAAGCTTGAGCTGCACGATTTGCAGACGTGCCAGGTGTTCGTCGAGGCGGTGGTCGATAGTGAGATCGGCAAGCAAGTGATCGCGACCCAGTTTGGTGCGGGGTTCTTCGGCGTTGGCGGATTCCAGAATATAGTGACAGACGAAAACGACTGGCTGTTCGATGCGGACGCCTTCCGTGGCTATGCCGAACAGGAAGACTGGTCCATTGTGCCTGAGGCAGACCGTGTGAGCCGCGAGGAGTTGATCGCTGCTGCTGATGCCTATCTCGACCGTTTCAGCGATCCGAGCGTTGACGTGCCTTGGGGCTATCCCTGCACACGGATCGAGGGCGGCGCATATACCGGCCGGGGAGAGCCGACTGACACGTGTGAGTTGGGAATGCCGAACGAGCCAGGCGCGATCGAGATCGTCGAGCGCCAATATGTCGCCGACGTGGCCCGTCAGGCGGTCAGCGTCTTGTCAAAATTCGGACCGGACCAACTCCCCGACAGCCATACATTCCGCCTTGAGGGAGGCGTTCTGCGCTATGTCCACGCGGCAACACATTGCAAAGGCCTTGAGCGTTGCGGCTTCCCTTCGCTGGAGGGGTTGCAGGCTGACGGGGGTCTGGTCGGACTATAGGATAACGGCATGCTCGCAAGGTGCCGGAAGAGATGGAGAGAGACATATGAAGCGTAAGCTGCTTGCCGTTCTGGCCGCATCATCGGCCTTCGCCTTTGCCACGCCCGCTGCTGCCCAGGCCGGGTGTGACCGTCCGTTTGTAGAGGCTATTGCCGAGAGCTGGGTTGCCGCGCTCGAGCAGGGTACGATGATGACCATGAATCTCGGCGAGTGGGTCGATTATGACGAGAACTTTCGCCGCGCTTCCCTCGGACAGTTCCTTTCCGAACCGCGCGAAGTCATCTGGCACATGGCACTGCTCGATACCACAGACTGCAAGACCTATGTCGAGGCCGTGACCCGCAAGGAGGATGGCACAATGGAAGTGCTGGCAACGCAGGTCAGCAATGGCTTCTTCGGCACCGGACCCTTCGACAATATCGTTACGGATGAAGGCGATTGGCTGTTTGATGCCGAGCGCACTGCCTATTATGCCAGTCGTGAGGATTGGGGTGAAATTCCCGAAGGTGAACGGGCCGATCGGGCAACATTGATTGCGGCGGCAGATGCCTATCTCGACCTGTTCAACGACAAGGGCGTAGAAGTACCCTGGGGTACGCCGTGTGCTCGATTGGAAGGCGGCATCTACACGGGGCGCGGTGAGCCGACAGACACATGCAACGTCGGCGTGCCCGATGGCGTGGAACTGCTCGAACGCCGTTATGTTGTCGACGAAGTTCTTGGAGCGGTAAACGTCTTCCTCGAATTCGGCGAAAGCAAGCGCCCGGACAGCCACACCTTTCGTGTCGAAGATGGAAAGCTTCGCTATATTCATACAGTGACCAATTGCGGCGACGAGGATAATTGCGGCTTCCCGCCTTTTGCCGAGATGTTGGCCGACAACCCTGACATGCAACCCGATCTGGGAGACTAGGACATATTCGCACACTGTCGGGCGTGTTCAGGAATCGTTTTGCCGCAATTGGGTAGGTGAGGGATTCCAAACATTAGGACGTCGTGGCAGATTGTGATCATGATCAGGAAATCGCTAGTTTTGGCAATGGCATTGGCCACCGGAATCACGGTGGCTCCATCTGATTTGCGCGCGCAGGAGCAGAGCTTTGAAGCCTATCTGGATAGCGTGGCCGCAAAGGCGCGCGCGGAGGGTGTGCGCGATGCGACCATCAGCGAGGTTTTTGCCGATCTCACGCCAAACAACCGGGTGATCGAACTCGATCGCGACAACGTTACTTCCAGTGGCAGGTTGAATCCCGATACGGGTTTTGCCTTCATGTCGAGCTATATTGAGCGTCACAATTCTCAGTCGCGCATCAATGGCGGTAGGCGGACGATGGCGCGGATAGCCTCGCTCGCAAACTCGGTTGAGCAAACCTATGGCGTCCCGGCGGAAATCATCGTGGCGATCTGGGGGCATGAGACGGCTTATGGGGCGGTGAAAGGCGGATTTGATCTGCCGCGGTCTATCGCGACGCTCGCATGGGAAGGGCGTCGTCGCGATCGATTCGAACGCGAGTTGATCGATGTACTCAAGATCGCTGACAGTGGTGTTGCGCGAAGCAATCTGGTGGGTAGCTGGGCAGGGGCCTTTGGCAATCCGCAATTCCTCCCCAGTGTCTATCTCCGCCTGGCCGTCGATGGCGATGGGGACGGCGCGCGTGATATCTGGAACAGTGATGCAGACACGTTGCATTCCATTGCGAACTATTTTCGTGACCATGGCTGGCAAGCGGGCGAGGCTTGGGGTGTACGGGCCTATGTTCCCAATTCGGTAGACAGAGATGCGGTTGCAGGAGACTATGTCGATCCTGAATGCCCCCGCGTCCATCCTCGCCACAGCAAGTTCCTGCCCGTAAGCGAATGGCGCGCAATGGGAGTGATCCCTCGCGGCGAGATTGGCGATGATGTGATGGCGATGCTATTCGAGCCCGATGGTCCGGCTGCACCTGGTTATCTCCTGACGCAGAACTACCGCGCCATCCTCGAATATAATTGCTCGAACTACTATGCCATGAGTGTTGGCCTTTTGGCGGATGCGATTGCACAGTAACAACTCGTTCCCGCTGCTCGCCAATGCTCGCATGGCGAGCTATACCTTCGCTCGAATCCTGTCACACAGCTAGGTCCGGTTTGCATGCCGCAATCGGGCGGGGAACGGCATTGAATAGATTGCGGAGTATCTGGTCTGCGGCTGTGCTGGCGGTGCTTTGTTGCGCCGTGCCGGCCAATCCTGCACCTGCTCCCGTCGATCCGGCCATTCCCGTCGTGTTGCTCAAGGATATTTCGAATGGCCAGATCCTCTTCGCGCGCGAGGCAGAACGCCGTTTCGTCCCTGCTTCTGTGGTCAAGACCATGACCGCCTACACAGCCTTCGAGCTGGTCAAGGAAGGGAGGATCAGGCCGTCGACGCCGTATCTGATCACCCCCGATTTGCAGGATAACTGGTACGCAAACGGATCGAACATGTTTCTGCGCTCTGGAGATCGGCCGACGATTGGAGAACTTATTCTGGGCGCAACGACCGTTTCCGGAAACGATGCGAGCGTCGCTCTGGCCATGGCTTCTGTCGGCTCGCTCGACGACTGGATCGATCTAATGAATGCAAATGCACGCGATCTGGGCATGCGCAATACCCATTTCGGTTCAGTCAACGGCTTGCCCGATGAGGGACGTACCTTCACCTCCGCTCAGGATCTGGCTTTGTTGGCAGAGGCGCTGGTGACGCGCCATCCGGACCTCTATCGTCGCTATTTCGGGCACCGGACGCTAACGTGGAACGGCATTACCCAGCGCAATCATGACCCTATCACTGGACGCGTCAGAGGTGCGGACGGGATCAAGACGGGCTTTACCAATGAGGCTGGGAATACGTTTCTAGGTTCCGCCGAGCGAGATGGCCGGAGGCTTGTGGTCGTGCTTGCAGGGGCCTCCGATGCGCGGGTGAGGGACCGAACAGCTCGAGACTTGCTCGTATGGGGCTTCTCCGATTTCATCTTGCAGGTCTTGGCGGCGCAGGGAAGCGAAGTCGGCCATGCGAAGGTTCAGAATGGCGTAGTACTGAAGGTGCCCCTACGCGCTTCCGAGGATGTCACTATTGGTGTGGCAAGCGGCTCCAGCGACGAAGTGAGCACGACAATTCGCTACCACGGGCCGATTGCTGCACCAATTGCGGAAGGCCAGCATATCGCCGACTTGCGCATAGAGATCGCCGGGCAACCACCTTTCGACGTTCCGCTTGAAGCCGCCGAGAGTGTGGCCGAGGCAGGTCTCCTGCAGCGCATCCGCAACGGCTTTCTGGGATTTTTTGGTTGATGGCGGGAAAGTTCATTACTCTTGAGGGCGGTGAAGGCGCTGGCAAATCGACACAGGCACGGCTCCTTGCGGTTGCGCTGGAGCAGATGGGTGTGTCGGTCATCGTCACACGCGAACCCGGAGGAACCAGCGCTGCCGAGGCGATCCGTGCACTCCTCCTTGATCCAGAAGGCGAGGGATGGAGCCCTGAAGCCGAAGTTCTGCTTTTCGCCGCGGCACGCGCAGATCATGTCGAACGCGTCATCCGTCCCGCGCTGGAAAAAGGAAAATGGGTACTGTGTGACCGATTTGTCGATTCCACTCGTGCTTACCAGGGAGGGGAGGGGGGCGTTTCCGATGCCGATGTGCTCTCCCTCCACCGCATTGGATCGCAAGGGCTATTGCCGGACCTGACCTTGCTGATCGAAGCCGGTGACAGCGACACTGCTGAGCGCTTGCGCGCACGCGACGGTGACAACAGCGATCGCATCGGTGGCCGGGCAAAGGCCTTTCATGAAGCTGTAGCTCGAAGGTTTGCCGACATTGCCGAAAACGAACCGGAGCGCTTTGTGCGTATCGACGGATCGGGGACGCCCGAAGAGGTACATGGGCGCATTATGGCCGCTGTACATGATAGGTTGGGGCCGGTCGGATGAGTTATATCGGTCATGACCAGGCGTGGAACGAGTGGCACGCGGCGCTGGCCAGCCCACGTATGCATCACGGTTGGATTCTCGCGGGGCGGCGGGGGATCGGCAAGGCGGGTTTCGCTGTGCAGGCCGCACGCGAGCTGCTCGCCGAACCGGGTATGGAGCAGCCGAAAGGCGCACATCCCGATATCATCGTCTTGTCCCATCTTCCCGCCAATAAGGAGGAGGAGAAAAAGAAGGAGCAAGGCAAGCCCTTTCAACTCAAGCGCAACATATCGGTCGACCAAATCCGCGAGATGCAGCAACGCCTGACCACGCGTCCAACGTTGGGAAGCCGACGAGCGATCATCATCGATCCGGCTGATGATATGGAGAAGGGTGCGTCCAATGCCTTGCTCAAGAGCCTGGAGGAACCGCCCGTGGGTAGCTTCTTCCTGCTTGTTACGCATCGTCCCGGACGCTTGTTGGCGACAATCCGCTCGCGTTGTCGCATGCTATCCTTTCCGCGTCTCTCAGAGGAACAACTTGAAACAGTTTTGGCGCGCGAGGCGCCTGAGGTCGATGCAGCTACACGAAGCGCAGCCATCGCTGCCTCTGGCGGGTCACCGGGCGCGGCGCTCGATTTCGTCGAGATGGATCTCGGTGGGCTTCATGGCCTGATGTGTGAAATTGCCGAGCGCGGCGATGACGATTTTTCGCTGAGAGGGCGTATGGCGGATGCCATGGGCGTGCGGCCTACGCGCGAGAGGCAACTCGCCGCCGTCGATCTTGCCCGCGCGGTGGCAGCAAATCGCATGGCATCAATTGGCGCTCGCGAAATTCCCGGACTTGTCGAGGCCCATGCAGAACTCTCGCGTCTGACAGCGCAGGTGCCAACCTACAACTTCGATCCCGGATTGCTGGTGATGGAAATAGGCACCTTGCTCACCAAGCTCGCCACTTATAGGGAAGCCGCCAATGGCTGATCCCTATTATCTCACCACCGCGATTCACTACCCCAATGGCAAGCCGCATATCGGCCACGCCTATGAGACGATTGCCGCCGATGTGATGGCGCGATCCCAGCGCCTGCAGGGGCGCGAAGTGCGTTTCCAGACGGGTACCGACGAGCACGGGTTGAAGATGGCCCAGAAGGCGCGCGATCTTGGCATCACGCCGCGCGAATTAGCCGATGAGATGTCCGGATATTTCCGCGAACTGTTCGACAAGCTCGATATCTCCTATGATCGTTTCATCCGCACGACCGAAGACGAACACCACCGCGCCAGCCAGGCCATCTGGAAGGCGATGGAAGCGAATGGCGACCTCTATCTCGACCGGTACGAAGGCTGGTACTCGGTTCGCGACGAAGCCTATTATGATGAAAGCGAGCTGACCGATGGTGAAGGGGGCGAGAAGCTCTCCCCGCAAGGCACGCCGGTGGAATGGACCGTTGAGGAGAGCTGGTTTTTCCGCCTGTCGAAATACCAGGAACCGCTGCTAGCGCTTTATCGCGACCATCCGGACTTTATCCAGCCAGACAGCCGCCGCAACGAAGTCGTGCGATTTGTCGAAGGCGGACTGCGCGATCTATCGGTCAGCCGCACCAGCTTCGACTGGGGCGTCAAGGTGCCGGGGCATGAAGACCATGTCATGTATGTCTGGGTCGATGCGCTGACCAATTACCTCACCGGCCTTGGCTATCCTGGCCAGACGGAGAATATGGCCAAGTTCTGGCCCGCCGACCTACATCTGATCGGCAAGGACATCGTGCGTTTCCACGCCGTATACTGGCCCGCCTTCCTGATGAGCGCCGGTATTGCCGTACCCAAGAAGGTATTCGGTCACGGCTTCCTGCTCAACCGCGGGCAGAAGGAATCGAAATCGCTCGGCAATGTCACCGATCCATCCGAACTCGCTGACAAATTCGGCGTCGACCCGCTGCGCTATTTCCTGCTGCGCGAATTCTCCTTCGGGCAGGACGGCAGCTACTCGCAGGAAGCGATCGTTAACCGCAACAATGCCGAACTGGCCAATAGCTATGGCAATCTCGCCCAGCGCACGCTCTCGCTGCTCTACAAGAATTGCGAGGGCAATCTGCCGCCTATTTCCTGCCATACGGATGAAGACAATGCGCTTTTTGCCCATGTCGATCGCGTGATTGCGAATGAGATGCCCGCCGCGATGGATCAGCTGGCCTTTGCGCAGGCACTGGAGGCATGGATGGGTGCTGTGTTCGCCTGCAACGCCTACATCGACGCGCAGGCGCCTTGGGCGCTGAAGAAAACCGATTTCGAGCGAATGAAGACGGTTCTGGCTACGCTCTACATCGTCATCGCCCAGCTGACCGTGGCTATTTCTCCCTTTATTCCAAAATCCTCGCGCAAACTTCTCGACGCGATGGGAATTGCGCAGGAGTTGCGCACGGTCGATGGGATTCGTTCGCATTGGTACTCACCGCTCGCCGAAGCCGATTACCAGCTCGACAAGCCGCAGGGCCTCTTCCCGCGTCTCGAATTACCCGAGGAAGAAACCGCCTGATGCTCGTCGATAGCCATTGCCACCTCAATTATAAGGGACTGGTCGAGCGCCAGGGCGATGTGCTGGACAATGCGCGCGCGGCGGGGGTGTCAGCCTTCCTCAACATTTCCACCCGGCAGAGCGAATGGCAAGATATCGTCGCTACGGCGGAGCGTGAGAGTGACGTCTGGGCCTCCATCGGCATCCACCCGCACGAGGCGGACCAGCACGCTGATCTGGGGAAGGGTGCCCTGCTCGAAGCTGCCGAGCATCCACGCGTGATCGCCATCGGCGAAACCGGGCTTGATTACTACTATGACAAGTCCGATCGCGAAGTGCAGAAGGCGCTGTTTCGTACGCATATCGAGGTGTCGCGCGAAACTGGACTGCCGCTGATCATTCACACACGCGATGCAGATGAGGATACGGCTGCAATTCTCGCCGAGGAGATGGAGAAAGGCGCATTTCCGGCCTTGATCCATTGTTTCACCGCTTCTTCCGATTTCGGACGTACGGTTCTGGACCTCGGACTGACGATCTCGCTTTCGGGTATCGTCACCTTCAAGAATGCCGCTGAAATTCAGGAGTTCGCCAAGGAAATTCCGGCGGACAGGATGCTGGTCGAGACGGACAGTCCGTTTCTTGCGCCGGTCCCGCATCGCGGAAAGACCTGCGAACCTGCCTTTGTCCGAAACACGGCGGAATTCGTGGCCGAATTGCGCGGGACCGACGTTCAAACGCTTGCGCAACAGACAACCAGCAATTTCTATTCGCTCTTCAGCAAGGCCACTCCGTGAAGCTGATCGTCCTCGGTTCAGGAACATCGACCGGCGTACCGCGGATCGGCGGTGACTGGGGCGAATGCGATCCAAATGAGCCGAAGAACCGGCGTACCCGCGTGTCCATCATTGTCGAGAGTACAGAAGGTTCGCGGCTCCTGGTCGATACCTCCACCGATTTGCGCCAACAGTTGCTCGCAAACGATATCGACAAGGTGGATGGTGTCTTTTGGACGCATGATCACGCCGATCATTGCCATGGGATCGATGATCTGAGGCCGATGCGCTTTGGTCGGGCTGCGCCGATCCCCGGATTTGCATCACAAGTGACGATGCAGAGCCTGAAGCACCGCTTCAATTACGTGTTCAGCGGACAATTCGGTTATCCGAGCATTGTCGACATCAATTCGCTCGATGTGATCAAGATCCACGCCGGATTTGCAGTGGATTCGGTGGAAATGCCGCACGGACCCACGAAAACCACCGGATATCGATTTGAAGCTGACGGAAAATCAATCGCTTACACAACTGACTTCAGTGAAATCACGAAGGAAATGATCGATGTGTTTTATGATGTCGATATCCTCGTAACGGACTGTTTGAGGCGAGAAGCACATCCGACGCATTGCAATTTGACCATGGCGCTTGAATTCGGACGAGAGACCCGTGCGGGAACGACGGTGCTGACGCATCTGGACAAGAGCATGGATTATGCGAGTTTGAGCGCCGAACTGCCTGACAATGTGTTGGTCGGTTTCGACGGTATGGAATTGGTCGCATGACCGAAGTGGGTATCGTCTCTTTGATCGCTATGATCGGTTGGCTTGTCCTTGTGCTTGGCGCTTACCGCGCGCACCGGGTCGGGATGCAAAGAACGGTCGTTATGGCATTGGTTTGGGGATCAGTTTTTCTGTTTGTCACGATGATTTTCACGGTAATAGGTTGGTAGGGTTGCAATATGCGCCTTCTTCTACGCCATCCCTAAACTTAACATAATATATATTATCATTCTAACATGTCCCAGGAACTCGACCGCCTCCTCCGCCTCATGGCTCGCCTCCGCGACCCGGAAAACGGGTGCGAATGGGATGTCGCGCAGAACTTCTCTACTATTGCGCCGTACACAATCGAGGAAGCCTACGAAGTCGCCGACGCAATAGAGCGTGGTGACATGGCGGACTTGCGCGGAGAACTGGGCGATCTGCTGCTTCAGGTGGTGTTCCACGCCCGGATGGCGGAAGAAGCCGGTGAATTCACATTCGATGATGTCGCAAAAGCAATCTCTGACAAGATGGAAGCACGCCATCCGCATATCTTCGGCGAGGAAGGCGGTCGGATGACCTCTCGCCGCTGGGAAGAACTGAAAGCGACAGAACGAGCGCAGAACGGCGCCCAGAGCGCTTTGGAAGGTGTGGCAAAGGCCCTGCCCGCGCTGATGCGAGCTGAAAAGCTCCAGAAACGTGCTGAACGAGTTGGCTTCGATTGGCCGGACCATACGGGACCGCGTGCCAAGCTGGATGAAGAGATCGATGAGCTTGAAGCAGCCACAAAGGAGGAACGCCTGCTCGAAGCCGGCGATGTCCTTTTCGCTGCGGTCAACATCATCCGACATTACGGTGTCGATGCGGAACAGGCTCTAAGGGCCACGAATTCCAAATTCGAAAAACGCTTCCGGCTCATGGAAGAACTGGCTTCCGCAGACGGAAAGCAGTTTGATGCCTTGTCGCTTGATGAGCAGGAGAACTACTGGCTCCGCGCGAAAAAGGCTTTGCGCTAGCTTTCAGCGTGTCTTTGTGCCCAGGCCTTTGCGCCTTGTTGGTCCTGTCTTTCGATCCTTGGCACATCAATTGCTGCGGCAGGATCGATGGAAACGCCAAGATAGTTGCCAACCTGCGCAATCGCGGCGGCAGGTTCTGCCAAGACGTCCTCGAACCACAACACCAGCGGGACGATGCCGATATCGCGATACATCGCCTCCCACCCATCTTCCTGCTGCTCGATCATCTTTGCGGCGCGCTGCAGGGCGATCTCCGAGTATTCGGGTTCATCGCGCCCTTCCCCTTCCTGCTCCTTGCGCCAAATTCCGCTCAGCATGGCGCGGGCATAGGATATAGCATGCGCGGTCTTGTCGCGCCGTCGCAATTGCACAACCTTTCGGCCTGATCCCGGACCGACAAGAAATCGGATTGCTTCATCAACCAAGGCGGGATTGGCCTGTTGCAGGTGGTGGAGCTGTCCGGGAAAGGTCTTGAGCCCGAAAACGCCGTTGGGTGATGTGCGCTTCACCAGAGCATTGTTCCAAAGATGCATTTGCTGATCAGGTCGTCCGCTTGCGTCACCATACGGGCCAGAGGGCTCGAAATTTAGATATTCGAGCGGAGCGCCAAAGCAGCCGGTCGACCAGAAAAGATGACTGACAAAGGTGCTGCCCGCCCGCGGGACGGAAGCGAGCAAGTAGGATTTCCCTGGCGGTCCATCACGCGCCGGGAAATCAAACCTGTCTTCATAGCCGGTAGTTATCCCCTCAAGCATGGTGGCGAACCATCAATGGCTTGTGCAATGCGGTCAAGCTTGGATCAGCCGCCCATCGCAAGATAGCGACCGTATTCGCGCGATGTCAGGCGAACTTTGAGTCGGCGTGTGGGCCCAACCTCCGCTTCTTCACCTTCCTCATCTGAAAGAACCTCGCCACGAGCGTAGAGCCAGGCGAGGCGCTGTCCGTCGCTGCTGGGAACGATGAGTTCGTGCAACGAAGCATCGCCTGTCAGGCGTTGGCCGAGCAATTCGACGAGTGCATCGACGCCGAAACCCGTTTGCGCCGAGAGTGGCAGTATATCGGGATCGCTTGCGGCCAAGCCGCCCAGTTCCTCGCGCCGTTCGGCATCGAGTAAGTCCCACTTGTTCCAGATCTCGACAATCGGAACGCTGCTCTCATCGCCCTCTTCGCCGTCAATCACACCCAGATCGGCGAGAACCGACAGCACCTGCGCCTTCTGCATGGCACTGTCCGGGTTGGCGATGTCGCGCACATGCAGGATGATATCGGCGGATGTCACTTCCTCCAACGTCGCGCGAAATGCAGCGACAAGCTGTGTTGGAAGATCGGAGATAAAGCCTACAGTGTCGGAAAGGATCGCCTTCTCGACACCCGGCAAGGAGATAGCCCGCATAGTCGGATCAAGTGTGGCGAAGAGCAAGTCTTCCGCCATCACCTCCGCTCCTGTCATGCGATTGAAAAGGGTGGATTTCCCGGCATTGGTGTAACCCACCAGAGCAATCACCGGCCAGGGCGCCCTGCCCCGCCGCTTGCGATGTAGCTCGCGCGTCTTGCGGACTTGTTCCAACTCGCGGCGCAATTTGGCCATGCGGTTGCGGATCAGTCGCCGGTCGGCCTCGATCTGTGTTTCACCGGGGCCGCCAAGGAAGCCAAAGCCACCACGTTGCCGTTCAAGGTGGGTCCAGCTGCGCACGAGGCGGCTTTGCTGGTAATCGAGATGCGCCAGTTCGACCTGCAGCCGACCTTCCGCTGTTGAGGCCCGCTCGCCGAAGATCTCTAGGATCAGGCCGGTGCGATCGATCACCTTGCGCTTGAGCCTGTCCTCCAGATTGCGCTGCTGGATCGGCGAAAGCGCCCCATCGATGATGACCAGTTCGGCTTCATGCAGCTCGCAATTTGCCCGCATTCGTTCGACCTGGCCTTCGCCGAACAGGGTGTTGGGGCGAACGGTCCGGACGGGCATGATATAGGCTTCCGCCACCACAATCCCGATGGCGAGCGCAAGACCCTTGGCCTCTTCCAGTCTCGCTTCGGGGTCCTGGCTGCTGCGGTGACCTCTGATATCCGGGCAGACGACAAGGGCCCGCGCACCGCGGGTAACCTCGCCCTCTACTTCATCATTGTCGAATATCAGGCGTCGTCGCCTTCATCATCGTCGTCGAAATCACCGCTCAAATCGACATGTGTTGCAGGTTGAATGGTCGAGACAGCATGCTTGTAAGCCAACTGCACAAAGCCCTCACGCTCCAGGAGCATGCAGAACAGATCGAAGCTGGCGATCCGGCCTTGCAGCATCACACCATTGACCAGGAACATGGTCACCTGGACTTCTGCATCGCGAACGCTGGTAAGAAAAATGTCTTGCAGCAAGCGCTGTTTGCGGTTGCCCCCGGCCACTCCTCCGAACTGGTCGGCATCCACTGGGTTGCCGGGCATGATGGTGGAAATGGCATGCTTGTAGACGAGCTGCGACTGGCCATCACGGCGAAGAAGGATGGAGAAATTGTCAAACCAGGTCACAATCCCCTGCAACTTCACGCCTTTCACCAAGAACATGGTGACAGGGATCTTTTCCTTGCGCAGGTAGTTGAGGAAAATGTCCTGAAGGTTTCCCGTTTTTGTCGCCGTCGGTTCCTTCTTGCTTTCTGCAGATTCAGCCGATCGAGGGCGCGCAGAAAGGGTAGATCTGGTCATATTTTGTTGACTCCTTCTTTTTGGCGAATGCGTATCGCACCCGCGATCTGGCTGCCG